>JAUXED010000179.1 GCA_030618105.1 Bacteroidota bacterium
TATGAAAAGAGCTATAAGTATTAACCTGGGAGGTATTGTTTTCAATATTGACGATGATGCCTACAGGGAATTACAAGCTTACCTCACACAAATAGAAAGTTGCTTTTCCGACAGAGAAGAAAGCAAAGAAATAATGAATGATATTGAGGTAAGAATTGCAGAGTTATTTAATGAGAGGATAACCAGTTACAAAAAGGTTATCACATCGAAAGATGTAAACGAGATAATAGATGTAATGGGCAGACCTGAGCAGATCGGGGAAACCGAAAATGAATCAACACATAAGCAAAGGGAACGTTTCGGACCATCAGGTTACCGCAGAATGTACCGCGATCCGGATAACCGGATCCTTGGGGGTGTCTGTTCAGGAATGTCAGCTTACTGGCGAATAGATCCTATAATACTACGTATTCTGTTTGTAATAGCTTTCCTGGGATACGGTACAGGGTTAATAATATATATTATACTCTGGGTCGTTTTACCTGAGGCAAAAACAAAAGCTCAGAAACTTGAAATGATGGGCGAAAAAGTAAATGTGTCCAATATTGGAAATGCTTTCAAAGAAGAATTTAACAATGTGAAAAAAAACATGAATCTATAAGAACTGATATAATATTAATAACCGAAAAACAAATAAAATGAACCTTGATAACACAAAAGCACAAATGAAGAAAGGTGTTCTGGAGTACTGCATCCTTGCCATACTCTCCAAGAATTCCCGTTATACCTCAGACATTATCCAGGAGCTAAAGAGGGCAAAAGTGATTGTTGTTGAAGGAACTCTCTATCCTTTACTTACACGACAAAAAAATGCCGGACTATTAAGTTACCGGTGGGAAGAATCAACACAAGGACCACCCAGAAAATATTATGAACTTACTGATAAAGGGAAAGAATGCCTTAAGGAACTTGATACCTCATGGAATGATCTTGTGAAAGCAGTTAATCTCATTCGGAACAAAAAGTAAACATTGAAAAACCGCAGACAATGAAAAAGACAATAAAAATAAACCTCGGAGGTATTATTTTTCATATTGATGAAGATGCATATGAAAAACTTAAAGATTATCTAAATGCCCTTACTGCAAAATTTGGTCATCTTGAAGAGGGAGACGAAATTATATCAGATATTGAATCAAGAATTGCAGAAATACTTCAGTCTGAAATTAAGGATGAAAAACAAGTAATCAATACCCAGGATATTGATAAAATGAAAGAGATTATGGGTGAGCCTGAAGATTATTACGAAGGGGAGCAGGAAGAAGAACCGGTTACAGTAAAATTTAAAGCCGGTAAAAGACTCTACAGGGATCCGGACAACTCAATCCTTGGAGGAGTTTGCAGCGGACTGGGTATGTATTTTGGTATAGACCCTATCTGGTTCAGGGTGTTATTCATTGTCATGTTTTTGGTGTATGGCAGTGGCTTGCTTTTGTATCTTGTTCTTTGGATAGTTATACCTAAAGCCGAAACAACTGCCCAGAAACTGGAAATGAGAGGCGAAAATATTACGGTTCAGAATATTGAACGAGCGGTAAAAAAAGAATATCAAAATGTTAAGGAAAATTTCAGTAAAATAAAAGATTCCAAAGGATACCACCGGTCGAAAGATGCTGTCTCTGATGTTTTCAGAGGATTAGGAAACATAATTACAGTATTTCTGAAAATAATACTTATGATCATTGGTATTAGTTTCATTATCACCGGGTTTTTTACACTTCTTTGTTTTATAAGTCTCTTTTTATTCAAGCATACATTCTTTTTGCCCGACTTCATGGATATGGATTACTTCTATTTCCCCGATATGCTTGAAATATTCACTCATGGTAATAATGTAATATTCATTATGATCACCCTTATTCTTGCCATTGGGATTCCACTTCTTGCATTAATTTACGGAGGAATTAAAATTGTCTTCAGGTTCAAAGCCAACGACAGAGTAATAGGACTTACGGCATTTGTTTTGTGGTTGCTCAGTGTTATCAGCCTGTTTACAATATCAGCGTTTGTGGGAGTTAATTTTTCTGAAGATGCACGGGTTAAAAACACATTCCAAATAACCGGCTTACCTTCAGACACTCTTTACCTGAGGATCAATGAGCATTCTATTGAACCTGTTGAATCTGACAAATTTTATATCGAAATTGATAATGTTGGAATTTATCTTGACAAATCCACTAACGAAATATTCGGAAAACCCGAGTTTGATATCAGGAAAGGAGACTCAGAAATAATTGAACTTGAGGTTCAGAAAAGATCCAACGGTTCTACCTACAGAGCGGCAGTCGAAAATGCTAAAAACCTTATTTACAACTGGGAGCTAAAAGACTCCTTATTAATATTTGATCCCTATTACCGGCTTCCCGGTGGAGAACAATGGAGAATTCCGCATGTTAAACTTATGTTAAACTTACCTGTTGGAAAAGTGGTTTATTTTGATGATAGCATGACAAAAATAATGTATAATATTAATAACACATCTGATACGTATGATTATGATATGGTTGGCAAGAAATGGATAATGAAACACGATGGACTAACACAGTTTGGCTTCAACCATCACCCTGTTAATGAATAAAAATCAAGAAGTCATTAAGTTGTCATTAGGTAGTCATTAAGTTGTCATTAAGTAGTCATTAAGTTGTCATTAGGTAGTCATTAAGTTGTCATTAGGTAGTCATTAAGAAGTCATTAAGTAGTCAT
>JAUXED010000042.1 GCA_030618105.1 Bacteroidota bacterium
CAAGGTTACTTATATTTTCTACCTTTTTACAAGTTCTGTGGTATTTGCTCATAAACAAATTTATTTTCAAAGGTATTCGCGAGCTCACTGCCTATCGGCAGTTCGGTTGTTACTCGCTCCCACAAGAACCCATGACGCAAACCCGCTCGTGAACTTCCATGTGAAAAAATCCGGATACTGTTGCGCAACCGTTATTTAATCATTTTTATTTGTGCATTAATAATACATGGAAGTTTCATAATAAAAAAATTTATACTGGTTAATATTCAAGAATTCTCAGATAAATATCTTTCACACTTTAAATGTTTTCCCATCTTCAGCAACAAATGTGTTTGCAAACACTGTTTTTGCCTCTGCAAGCAATGGCGTAAGATCTTTGTACCTTGCTGAAAAATGTCCTATCACCAGTTTTTTAGCAGATGCTTTTCGGGCCAACCGGGCTGCTTCACTAGCTGTTGAATGCATAGTTTCTCTTGCCAGTTCTTGAAGATCACAGCCATAAGTAGCTTCATGATAGAGAAGATCAACATTTCTGATTTGCGTTAATATACCCTCATTGTAGGATGTATCACTACAATATGCGAATGTTTTGGGTTCCGGGGCAGGGATCACTAATTCATGGTTAGGAACAATATTACCAGTTTCCGTTGTAAAACTATCACCCTCTTTTATACCTTGCCTTTTTGAAATCGGGATATCAAATTTCTCTATCATTTCTTTTCTCAAATTTGGTAGTTTTTTCTGTTCTCTGAACAGGAAACCGCACGTAGGAATTCTGTGTTTCATAGGTATAGTGTTCACTTTTATTTTATCATCCTCGTAAATCCTGACCGACCTGGTGCAATTGACAGGATGAAAAATAATCTCGAAAAAAAGATTAATATAAAAATCCTTTAAGTAACCATGAATTATTGGTTCAAGATCAGGAGGACCAAAAATATGAAGATCATTTTCACGGCCTAGCAGATTGAATGAAGATATCAGTCCGAAAAGTCCAAAAACATGATCGCCATGAATATGAGAAATAAAAATATGGTTTATTTTACCCAGTTTTATTTTATACTTGCGGAGCTGCATTTGGGTTCCCTCTCCACAATCGATTAAAAAAAACCGCTCATGCACATTTAATACATGAGCAGCCGTAAATCTTTTAGAGGTTGGTAAAGCAGAACTACTTCCGAGTATAGTAAAAGTAAAAGCCACTTTTGCTTTTGTTCTGATTATTCCGAAATCATTTTTACTGCTTCATCAATCGATCCAACAATATTCAATACTGTATCCAATTGAGAAATGGTAATTAGTCTTTCAACTGCTTCGTTAAGACCGGTAAGTACAAATGTACCCTTTGCATTTTTACAAAGCCGGTTTGCGACTAAAATTGCACTTAAGCCTGAAGAATCACAATAACGGCTATTACTAAGGTCGAGAATAATATTTTTCTCTCCGTTACCGGAAATCAGAACAAGTTCCGATTTAAGATTCGGGGCAATATGCGTATCCAATTTCTCATCCAGAACCTGTATTAAGGTATAATTATCCTTTTTTTCAATTTTAAAATCCATAATAAATTAAGGTTTAAAATCTAAATATAACTATTTTTTCTTTTTTCTGGTAATTTTGTCCTCTTTTTCTTCCATTTCTGATTTTAAAGCTGCCAGATCAGTAATATCTCCAAGAGTAGTTTTTTCCAGACTACTTTTTGTTCTTTTTGACGATTTACGTGCTGCAGAAGAACCGGATTTCCTGGTGGTTTTCTTAGCCGGTTTGTCTTTATCTTCAAAAATACGGCTATGAGATAAAATTATCCGTTTAGCGCCTTTGTTAAATTCCAATACTTTAAATTCCAGTTTTTCATCAACTTTACCTTGCAATCCGTCTTCCTTAACAAGATGCTTTGGAGTAACAAAACCTTCAATACCATATGGCAGAGTGACAATAGCACCTTTATCAAATACCTCAACAATGGTTCCTTCATGAATTGAATCGACAGTAAATACCGATTCAAACACTTCCCATGGATTTTCTTCCAGTTGTTTATGTCCAAGGCTTAATCTTCTGTTTTCTACATCTATTTCAAGCACTACTACCTCTATATCAGCTCCTATTGAGGTAAATTCGGCAGGATGCTTAATTTTCTTTGTCCATGAAAGATCTGAAATATGAATCAACCCGTCAACACCTTCCTCAATCTCAACAAAAATTCCAAAATTTGTAAAGTTCCTCACTTTGGCTTTATGGTTAGAACCAACAGGATATTTCTTTTCAATTTTTTCCCATGGATCGGGTTTGAGTTGCTTCATCCCAAGAGACATTTTTCGATCTTCCCTGTCCATTGTAAGTATAACTGCTTTAACTTCATCACCTATCTTGAGAAACTCCTGAGCACTTCTTAGGTGTTGTGACCATGACATTTCAGAAACGTGGATCAGCCCTTCAACACCAGGGGCAATCTCAATGAAAGCTCCATAATCAGCCATTACAACAACTTTCCCCTTAACCTTGTCACCAACCTTGATATCTTTGTCAAGTGATTCCCATGGATGAGGTGTAAGCTGTTTAATTCCAAGTGCAATTCGTTTCTTATTATCATCAAAATCAAGGATCACAACATTCAGTTTCTTGTCAAGTTCCACAATCTCATCAGGATGATTTACACGACCCCACGAAAGATCTGTAATATGAACCAATCCGTCCACACCTCCCAGATCAATAAATACCCCATATGATGTAATATTCTTGACAGTTCCTTCGAGAACTTGTCCTTTTTCGAGTTTCGCAATGATTTCTTTCTTTTGCTGTTCCAATTCTTCCTCAATTAAAGCTTTGTGCGAAACAACAACATTCTTGTATTCATGGTTTATTTTAACAACCTTAAACTCCATAGTTTTCCCAACATACATATCGTAATCGCGAATTGGCTTAACATCAATCTGGGAACCCGGAAGAAATGATTCGATTCCAAAAACATCAACGATCATACCTCCTTTTGTACGACATTTAATATAACCCTTAATAATTTCATCTTTAGCATGCGCTTCGTTTACCCTGTCCCACGATTTTAATGCTCTTGCTTTCTTGTGAGAAAGAATAAGCTGACCGTTTTTGTCTTCTTTACTCTCAACATATACTTCAACAGTATCCCCTATTTTAAGTTCCTGGTTATATCTGAACTCATTTAAACTAACTACCCCTTCAGACTTGTAACCAATATTGATAACTACTTCTCTTTTGGTCATTGAGATTATAGCACCGTCAACAACTTCATTTTCAGCAATAGATGAAAGGGTTTCGTCATAAAGGTTCTCATATTCTGCTCTTACTTTTGGTGCATAATCATCCTCTTTCACCATAAGACTTTCCCAATCAAAATCCTCAAGTGTAGTATTTTCTTCAGTCCCTGATTCTTTTGATTTCTTCTCTGAAACCGGCTTCTTCTCGATATCTGTTTCTATAGAAGTTTCTTTATCGGTTATTGGTTCATCCTTTTCGACGGCTTTTTTATCAGTCTTAGGTTCAGCCTTTTCGACGGCTTTTTTATCAGTCTTAGGTTCAGCTTTTTCAGCAACTTTCTTATCAGTCATAGGTTCAGCCTTTTCAGCAACTTTCTTATCAGTCTCAGGTTTAACCTTTTCTTCAGTAAAATCAGCTTTCTTAGTTTTTTTGGCGGGAATTTTTTCCTTTACTTCTTTATTATCTTCAACAACTTTTTCATCCTTTTTCTTAGCTGTTGTTTCTTCGGTTATATTAACCTCTTCTTTTTCTGTATTTTTCAGTTCTGCTTTTTCTGTTTGCCTGGCAGGTTTTTCTTCACTTGTCTGGTTTTCATCCGGTTCCGGATTATCTACCATTGCATTCTTTTCTTTTTCTGTACTGTTATCCATGTATAAAATAATTAGTTTTTAATAAGTTAGACATTATATAATAATAAAATTGAGGTGCAAAAGTACAATTATTTTTTAAAATAATACTGACCATTCTTTAAAAATATTTATAATTATCAGGCAATTACAACTGACACGACTAAAAAGTTTGAAAATTGAGAAATATCCGGCCAAAAAAAGATAAATCAATTAACAAGCAAAATAATAAATGAATTTACTGAACATCTTTACTTCAGCACCGTATAAGTATTTATTACTAATTTTATTATATTTAAATTAATTTTTTTAACTAATGCTATTATGGAAAAACCTAAAATCCTGATAGTAGAAGATAATCTCCTGGATCAAAAACTCCTTGAGTCGGGTCTGCAGAAAATGGGTTGCCGGATTGTCGGACAAACTGCAGTTGGTGAAGAAGTATTGGACCTTGCAAAAAAAACAGAACCTGACCTTATCCTGATGGACATAGAACTTGAGGGCGAAATGGATGGAATATCTGTTACCGAAAATCTAAGTAAAGAACTTGATATACCGGTCATATTTATGTCATCGTACGAAGAAGAATCAACTTTACAACGTGCAAAAATCAGCGATCCATCGGGCTATGTCTTTAAACCTTTTAAACTCAGGGAACTGGAAACTAATATCTCAATTGCCATATACAAAAAGAAAAATGAAAGAAAACTTAAACTGGCACATGAGAAACAGTCCAAATTGTACGATTCCCTAAAAAATATTATTTCCAGGTTTTCTTCAATAAGAAACCGCAAGCTCCTTATTGAAACAATCGATAAAATACTGGAAGAAATTTCTGATATTGAATATAGTGGTTTATATCTGCAGGACATAAAAAACGAGAAGCTAATTCTGCATTTAGCGAAAGGATTTAATAAAAAAGAGAAGAAAGAGGCAGAAAGAACAGCCATGCAAAGAGAACCTGCAAAAGTTTTTCATAGTAAAAAAATAATCCATCTCCCGGACATAGCAAAAAACACATACAAAAAAAGTGCTGAGAACCAACGTTTAATAGCTATCCGTTCAAAATTATATATACCGGTAATCAATAATGACAAGTGCATTGGTGTTTTCGAACTTGCCAGTTCAAAACCTGATTATTTCAATGAAGATACTATTGCACTATTAACTCTCGTCAGTAGTCTTTCCGGGATGGTTCTTTCCAGTATTTTTTATATAGAGAAACAAAATGAGATAGCCCGGGAACTGGCAAGAGCAAAGGCAAAAGCTGAAGAAGCCAACCGGATAAAAAGCGAATTCCTGGCAAATTTGTCACATGAAATCCGGACCCCTATGAATGCAATCCTCGGCTTTAGTCAAACTATTCTCAGTGAAACTGATAACCCCGAATTCAAAAATAAATTAGAAGCTATTCTTGCAAGTGGCAGAACTCTATTGTCGCTGATTAATGACATTCTGGACCTTTCAAAAATAGAAACAGGAAGACTTGAGATTGTTAATACACCTGTTAATCTTCTCAATATTATCAAAGAAATAAGACAAGTTTTCTCAGAAAAAATAAGCAACAAATCGCTGAATTTTAAAATTAAGGTTGATGAAAATATTCCTAATGCCTTAATGTTAGATGAAATAAGAATACGCCAAATCTTATTTAATCTGGTAGGTAATGCTATTAAATTTACTGATAAAGGATTTGTCAGGTTGAAAGTATATTGCCGGAACTCAGCAATAAAAGAGCATAAACAAATCATTATCGAGATAGAAGATACCGGTATCGGAATCCCGAAAAAAGATCATGAATTAATATTCGAAGCTTTCAGGCAGGGAGATGGCAATAGTACTCGTAAATACGGAGGCACAGGTCTTGGACTGGCAATAACAAAAAAACTGGCAAAACAAATGAACGGTGAACTGAGCTTGGAAAGCACTATTGGAGAAGGAACTACTTTTAAAGTAACCTTACAAGACGTTCCTGTTCTTGACAACACAATGTCTGTAGAATATAAATCTGAAGAAGATCCTTCTGAAATAATCTTCGAACCATCTACCATACTCATTATTGCAGATAATCAAAGCAACATTGAATTGATAAAAGAAATGATAGATGATAATAATATCAGGATCATTGAAGCAAAAAATCCCGAAGTCGCTCTGCAAAGAATAAGGGCTGATAAACTAAATATGGTCTTTTTCGATTTGCATAAACCGGATATAAAAACAATAGATGCTATAAAAAATTTAAAGGAAAATAAATACTTTAAAAATATTCCGGTCATTGCATGTACAGATTCAATAATGAAAGATTTTGAAAAGGAAATAATAAATAAATTTGACAGCCATCTACGAAAACCAATAAGTAAAAATCAAATATATACAGAGCTGAAGAATTTCATCCCTTATAAGACAAAAGAAAAAATCAGAAAAGAAGAAAATCAGTTTAAATCATTAAAAAAATTGCCACAAGAAACAAAGGATAAAATACCGGAATTATTGCACATATTAAATGACAACTATTTACCCGATTGGACAAAAATTAAAAGCACTCTTGTTATTTTTGAAATTGAAGAATTCGCCAAACAACTAAAAACCACAGCAGAAAATTTCAAATTTGAATTGCTGATTCAATATTGTGACAGCTTATTGGAAAACATCAGGAATTTCGATATCGGAAAAATGGAAAAGGAACTAAATTCTTTTCCTGAATTAGTTACAGAAATAAAAAAATATAGCAAATAATCAGTACTTAAAATGAAGAAATGAGTAAATGAGTAAATGAGAAGAGGAAGCGACTCACGATTCACGATTCTTCAATTTTAGTCATTTTAGACATTTTAGCATTTAAGCATTTAAGCATTCCAAACTTAAAGCACTGAATAGTCACAAAAAACCTATAAAAAATCAATATTATGACTAGTAAAAAGACTCCTTCAACGAAGAAACATGTTATACTAATAGTTGATGATGACACAACAAATTTACAGGTAATTGGCAGTTTTCTATATAATAAAAACTATAAAATAATCCTGGCGAAAAGCGGAAAGGACGCTTTAAAATCTGTAGAAAACAACCCTCCTGTTCTTATCTTACTCGATATTATGATGCCCGGAATGAATGGCTATGAGGTGTGCAAGAAACTAAAAGCCGATAATCAAACAAAGGATATTCCCATTATTTTTCTTACAGCTAAAACTGAAACCAAAGACATAATAAAAGGATTCAAAACGGGATGTGTGGATTATATCACAAAACCATTCATAAAAGATGAGCTTCTTGCCCGAATACAAACTCATATCAATTTGAAAGTATCACAAGATCTCCTTAAAAAACAAGCCAAAAAAATTGAAAAAGCAAATAAAATTATACTTGAAAGTGTTAAAAAATTTGGACAGGTCTTTAGAGGTCTTTAACCGGAATTATCAGAGGATAATAAGCATTTGCTTTTAATTTTTCTCGTTTAATTTTTTTACTTTTGTTTCCCAATAAAAATTAAATGTTATGAAGGTTTCAATTGTAGGTACCGGATACGTTGGTCTTGTTACCGGTACATGTTTTTCTGAAACAGGGCTTACTGTAACCTGTGTTGACATTGATAAAGAAAAGGTAGAAGGATTAAAAAACGGAAAGGTACCTATCTATGAACCCGGGCTTGAACTAATGATCAAGAGAAATATAGAAAAAGGCAGACTCTTTTTAACCACCAGCTTAAAAGAAAGTCTTGAGGATGCTGATGCAGTATTTATTGCAGTTGGTACACCTCCTGACGAAGATGGCAGTGCCGACCTGAAACATGTACTTGCAGTTGCCAGGGAGATAGGACAACTGATTGATCACTACATGGTTATTGTAACAAAAAGTACAGTACCTGTTGGTACAGCAGAAAAAGTAAGAAAAGTTGTCCGGGAAGAAATTAATAAACGTGGTGCAGATGTTGCATTTGACATAGCATCGAATCCGGAATTTCTAAAAGAAGGGGCTGCTGTTCAGGACTTCCTTAGACCAGACCGGATCGTTATCGGCATTGATTCTGAAAAGGCTAAAAAAACTATGGAACGCCTTTACAAACCATTTGTACTGAATAACCATCCGATATATTTTATGAATATTCCCTCTTCCGAGCTCACAAAATACACTGCAAACTCCATGTTGGCAACAAAAATCAGCTTTATGAACGATATAGCTAATCTTTGCGAGATACTGGGAGCTGATGTCAATATGGTTAGGAAAGGGATTGGAAGTGACTCACGTATCGGGAATAAATTTATTTATCCCGGAGCCGGCTACGGCGGATCATGTTTCCCAAAAGATGTACAGGCCCTTATCCGTACTGCTGCTAAAAACAAATACCCTCTCAGAATTTTACAGGCTGTTGAGGATGTTAACTATAGCCAGAAAGAAGTGATCTTTAATAAAATAATGAAGCACTTCAATGGAAATATCAAAGGGAAAATCATTGCCATTTGGGGATTGTCATTCAAACCTCAAACTGACGATATGCGCGAAGCATCTTCATTGGTTATTATTGATAAACTGCTTAATGAAGGCGCCAGCGTAAAAGCTTATGATCCGGCAGCAATGGACGAAACAAAACGAATACTTGGTGATAAAATAGAATATGCAACCGATCAATATGAAGCGCTTATTGACACCGATGCTTTGGTACTGATTACCGAATGGCCGGAATTCCGTATGCCAAACTTCAGGGTAATAGAAAAGCTTCTGAAGAAAAAGGTTATTTTTGACGGACGAAATATTTACGATACGGAAGAAATGGAAGAGAACGGCTTTGTGTATTACGCTATCGGAAGAGGTAAGCATTTATAATTTTATTGCTATATGAAACGAATACTTATAACAGGAGGAGCCGGTTTTATCGGCTCCCATCTTTGCGAACGGTTACTTAATGAAGGAAACGAAGTAATATCTGTGGATAACTACTTCACCGGAGCAAAGTCAAATATTGTTCACCTTCTGGATAATCCGTATTTTGAACTTATCCGGCATGATGTCACCATGCCATTTTTCATCGAGGTAGATGAAATATACAATATGGCGTGTCCCGCTTCACCCATTCATTATCAATATAATGCTATTAAAACCATAAAAACATCCGTGATGGGTGCAATAAATATCCTGGGACTGGCAAAACGTATTAAAGCCAAGATTTTACAGGCTTCCACCAGTGAGGTTTATGGTGATCCTAAAATACATCCGCAACCTGAAACATATTGGGGCAATGTAAATCCAATTGGACCCAGGTCGTGCTATGATGAAGGGAAAAGATGTGCTGAATCCCTGTTTGTTAACTATAATGAACAGAACAATGTCAGGATAAAAATCGCCAGGATCTTCAATACATACGGTCCAAGGATGCACCCTAACGACGGAAGAGTGGTTTCTAACTTTATTGTTCAGGCACTAAACGGAAAAGATATTACCATTTATGGTGATGGTTCACAAACCAGAAGTTTTCAATACGTTGATGACCTGGTAAACGGGGTAATCAAACTGATGGAAACTCCGGATTCCATTACATTGCCTGTAAATATTGGTAACCCTGATGAGTTCTCTATTAAAGAGCTTGCCGATAAAGTTATTGAAATTACCGGCTCAAAATCGAAAATCACCTTCGAACCTTTGCCGGCAGACGATCCGACACAGAGAAAACCAGATATTTCAAAAGCTAAAGAAATACTAAAATGGGAACCCAAAATTAAACTTGAAGAAGGACTTGTGAAAACAATAGAGTATTTTAAGAAAACCCTTTCATTGTAAAATCACTCTGTTTTGCGGGTTTCCCTGTTAAAACATTCATCGATTAGTTCTATAAATTAAAATAACACCACAGAATGAAAGGACTTATTCTTGCCGGAGGATCCGGCACCAGGCTTTATCCCATTACACAAAGTATCTCGAAACAGATAATCCCGGTATATGATAAACCGATGATCTATTATCCATTGTCGGTATTGATGCTGGCAGGTATCAGGGAAATCCTTATCATTTCCACTCCTGATGATATTCATCTTTACCGGAAACTACTTGGTGATGGTAATCAGTTGGGATTGGAGATATCATACGAAGTGCAACCATCACCTGACGGATTGGCACAAGCCTTTATTATCGGTGAGAAATTTATTGGTGATGAGACTGCATGTCTTGTTCTTGGTGATAATATCTTCTACGGTCATGGATTCGGAAAAGAGTTACTCGAAACCGCTAAACTGAAAGATGGTGCAGTAGTATTTGGATATTACGTCACCGATCCTGAACGCTATGGTGTAGTCGATTTTGATGAAACAGGAAAAGTCCTTAGCATTGAAGAAAAACCGAAGCAGCCAAAATCAAACTATGCTGTGACCGGTCTTTATTTCTATAGTAATGATGTTATTGAAAAAGCAAAAAAACTGAAACCATCAGCCAGAGGCGAACTGGAAATTACCGATCTGAACAAACTTTATCTTGAAGAAAACCGGTTACAGGTAAAATTGCTGGGACGCGGTAATGCATGGCTCGATACGGGAACCTATAAAAGCCTCTTGCAAGCTTCTAATTATATTGCTACTCTCGAAGAAAGACAAGGACTGAAAGTCTCTTGTATTGAAGAAATTGCATTTATAAGAGGTTATATCGACAAAAAACAATTAACTAAATTAGCAAAACCTTTTAAAAAAAATCAGTATGGGCAATACCTGTTAAGACTGGCTGATGAGAAAATAAGGATTTTATAAAAACTTTTACATGGAAATAATTAAAACTGAAATACCTGATCTGTTGATTCTCAAACCTAAAGTATTTGAAGATGACAGGGGATATTTTTTTGAAAGTTATAATGAGAAAAACCTGGCAGACTATGACATACAAATACAATTTGTACAGGATAACCAGTCAAAATCTTCTTTTGGAGTAATACGCGGACTACATTATCAGCTGGCACCGTATTCACAGACAAAACTGGTCAGGGTACTGGAAGGTGAGATACTGGATGTTGCATTGGATATTCGAAAAAAATCTCCGACATTCGGAAAATGGTACAGTCACAGACTTAGTGCTGAAAACAGAAAACAAATGCTGATCCCGCCCGGCTTCGCCCATGGATTCTCTGTTTTGAGCAAAACAGCGGTGGCCTTTTATAAATGTGATAAACTGTATCACCCCGAATCGGAAAGAGGAATAATGTATAATGACCCGGAATTAAGTATCGACTGGAAAATTGAACCTGAAAAGATGATCATTTCTACCAAGGATAAAAATAATCCCTTTTTGAAAGAAGCTGAAATGAATTTTTACTTTTAAACTTTATAAACCTTCTGACTTTTTATCTTCTTTCGATTTTGTTTTACATTAGTTTTATGTTTTTAACAGACTCTAAACAACACCACTTATGATTAATAATAATATTCTGGTAACCGGATCGTACGGACAACTTGGAAGTGAACTTAAAGAGTTAGCCAGTCAGGGTTTGCCTTACCATTTTATCTGGACCGATATCGACACCCTGGATATTACTGATAAAAAAGCATTGAATGACTTTGTTAAGAAGAATCCTATTGATCTTCTGATTAATTGCGCCGCCTACAATGCTGTAGATAAAGCTGAAGAAGAAAAAGAAAAAGCTGAATTAATAAACACAAAAGCTGTTAGACTATTAACAGAAACCTGTAAAGAAAACGGCGCAAAATTCATTCATATTTCCACCGATTATGTTTTCAATGGCAAAACTTTTCAACCATACAAGGAAACCGATACTCCAAGCGCTAACTCCGCCTACGGAATATCCAAACTAAAGGGAGAGAACGAAGCTCTGAAATATGATAACACATTAATTATCAGAACAGCCTGGCTTTACTCATCCTATGGGAAAAACTTTGTTAAAACTATGTTACGTCTTGGTGCTGAAAGAGAATCAGTAAATGTTATCTTCGATCAGATTGGGTCACCCACTTATGCTCACGATCTGGCTAAAGCCATAATTAACATCATTAACCACGCAAATAAAAACAAAAAAGGTTTTAAACCAGGGATATATAACTTCACTAACGAGGGTGTATGCAGCTGGTATGATTTTGCAGTATCCATAATGAAATTTGCAGAACTTCCGTGTAAAGTGCTCCCTATAGAAACCAAGGATTATATTTTACCAGCCAGTCGTCCTTTTTATAGTGTACTTAACAAAAGTAAGATCAAGACCACTTTTAATATCGATATTCCCCACTGGAAAGAAAGTCTTGATAAATGCATCAAGAAAATAAACTCGTAACTCGTAACATTCCAATATTCCAATATTCCAGTATTCCAAAATAACTTAGTATTATTCTGAAAACCAAAAATAAATATAAATTCCAATTATTATGAAAGATGATCAAATACTTAACAATGTCAGGGGAAAAGCCAAAAAATGGCTTGAGGGCAATTTTGATACTGAAACCAAAGCCAGCGTGAAAGATATGCTGGATAATAATGAATCTGAGCTTATTGAATCATTCTATAAAGACCTTGAATTTGGCACAGGCGGACTAAGAGGAATTATGGGTGCCGGGACAAATCGAATGAATATCTACACTGTAGGGATGACAACCCAGGGATTAAGTAACCACATTAAGAAAGTATTTGCTAATAAAGAGAAAATTAAGGTAGCTGTTGGATACGATAACAGGAACAACAGCCGTCTGTTTGCTGAAACAGCTTCAAAGATATTTGCTGCAAATGGTTTCAGGGTTTTCCTGTTCGATGCCCTTAGACCCACTCCTGAATTGTCATTTGCGATCAGGCATTTTCAATGTCAGAGCGGTGTAGTTATCACGGCTTCCCATAACCCTAAAGAATATAACGGTTACAAGGTATATTGGGAAGATGGCGGACAAATAATCCAGCCTCATGATAAGAATATTATTGATGAAGTAAAAAGTATTTCCTCTATTAATGAAGTATTGTTCGATGGGAAACAAGAGGATATTGAAATCATCGGGGAAAAAATTGATAATATATATCTTGAAAGAATAAAAAGCCTGTCTTTGTCACCTGAGGTTATTGAACGGAATAATGATTTAAAAATAGTTTATACGCCAATTCATGGCTCAGGTGTAAAGCTTGTACCAATGGCATTGAGAAATTTTGGGTTTGAAAATATATATAATGTGCCTGAACAGGATGTTGTTGATGGAGACTTCCCAACAGTTAAGTCACCCAATCCCGAAGAAGCGGCTGCGATGGAAATGGCACTTCAAAAAGCCGTGGAAACAGATGCCGACCTTGTTATGGCAACCGACCCTGATGCCGACCGGATGGGAGCTGCGATCAAAAACAATAATAACCGGTTTAAATTGATTAACGGAAATCAAACCGGAACACTCCTTATTTATTACCTGCTTAATAAATGGGCAGAAAACGGCAAACTTCAGGGTAAAGAATATATTGTTAAAACCATTGTTACATCTGATCTTCTAGACTGTATTGCCGAAAAATATAATGTAGAATATTTTAATGTGCTTACCGGATTTAAATATATTGCAGATATCATTAAAAAGAATGAAAATAAGAAAATATTTATCGGAGGCGGAGAAGAAAGCTATGGTTTCCTTGCCGGTGAATTTGTCAGGGATAAAGATGCAGTAATTTCATGCGCATTGCTGGCTGAAACCGCTGCATGGGCTAAAGACCAGGGAAAAACACTAAATGATCTGCTTATTGATATTTATCTTGAATTCGGATTTTTTAAAGAACGGCTTTATAATATTGTAAGGAAAGGGAAGGCAGGAGCAGAAGAAATTCAGAATATGATGAAAAAGTTTCGTAACAATCCTCCCTCCTATATAAATAATTCACAGGTAATTGAGATTTATGACTATCAGAAAAGTATTAAGAAAAATATTGTAACAAAGGAAGAATCATCTATTGACCTGCCTCAATCAAATGTCCTGCAGTTTATTCTTAAAGATGGTTCGAAAATATCAATCCGTCCATCCGGCACAGAACCGAAAATTAAATTCTATTTTGGGGTGCAGGATAAACTGGACAACAAGAGCAATTTTGAAACTATGGATCAGGAGCTTGAAATAAAAATTGAAGCAATTATTAAATCACTGAATATCACTCAAAAAATTTATCACTGAAATTAACAAGGTAGAGTTTGGATGTAGCCCTGGTTATCGCGGTATAGAGCCAGCGGAGATACTCAATATTCACCATATCCTCACTTATAAAACCCTGATCAACAAATATATTCTTCCACTGTCCTCCCTGTGCTTTATGGCATGTTACCGCATAACCGAACTTCACCTGTAATGCATTAAAAAATTTATCATTTCTTACACAGTCAAACTGCTTTTTCTTAGAACCTTCTTCACTGTAGTCTTCCAGAACTGAATAATAAAGCTTCTTGTTTTCCTCGTTTGACATTGATGCAGCTTCAACATGGATTGTATCGAGTAATACTTTTGCTTCAAACTCAATATCGGCATAATCTTTAAGCTTCAATACCATATCAGCAAACCGGAATCCATATCTCTCCTGGTATCCATTAATTTTAAGTATCTCAACGATGTCCCCGTTAGCAATAAACCCAACAGATTCATGTTCCTGCAACCAGAAGTAATTATTCTTAACAACCATAAGAAAATCTCCTGTTGATACCTCTTCCTCGCGCCAGAGTATTTTGTTCCTGATCCCCTGGTTGTAACGATTAGCCATTTTATTCGACCTGACAACTACAATTGTGTTTTCAATACCTTCCCTGTCATAGGATGAGGTTAACTCATCTACCAGTTCCTCACCATATAATCTGGTGATATCAGTAAAATTTTCATGCTTAACGGAAGGTATTTTAAATGACTTTTTAACTAACAACTTTCTTATCTCCGTTGCATTATATAATATCCCCGAGTTCTCACTCTGCCTTACCACTTCATCCAAAAAACCCTCCCTTACCTTCATACCATATCCTTCCAGAACCAATGGGTCTAGTGCCGGACTGATTTCCAGGCCTACCGGGGGAAGCTGAGCAGTATCACCAATTAATAATAGTTTACAACGCTTATCATTATAAACATACTCTATCAAATCGTCAAGAACCCTGCCCGACCCAAAAATTGAATTATCAAAAGCATGGTTTGAGATCATAGATGCTTCATCAATAATAAAAAATGTGTTTGAATGAAGATTTTTCTCCAGGACAAATTTCCCAAAACCATCTTTTGATGATTTCTGGCGATATATCTTTTTATGTATAGTATAAGCAACCTTTAAAGCAATGTTTGATAATACCTTGGCAGCCCTTCCGGTTGGGGCTAAAAGGACTGACTTCATATGTAATTCACCTAACACCTTAACAAATGATCTTATCAAGGTTGTTTTTCCGGTGCCGGCAAATCCTTTCAACAAGATAATCTCCCTCTTTTCTGGATCAAGAACAACCTCTGAAAGCATATCCATAACTAATTTCTGTCCTTTAGTCGGAATATATCCCAGATTTTTTATTAATTTAGAAATTATATGAATTTTTAACATTTCGTTGAATAATATCCTGAAGAGTTTATTATTAAATATTTATTTATATTTTTGTAGGCAAACATAACCAATTATAAAAGAAAAAATGAGAATCGTAATTAAAATTCTTCTCGGTGTGGCAATCATCATTTTAGGCTACTTAGTGATCGAAAGCATTATGGAACCCATACGTTTTAATAAAGAAAAGAAAAAACGTGAAGATGCAACAATCCGGAATCTTAAAGATATCCGGACTGCACAAATTGCTTATAAAGCTAAGTATGGAAAGTATATTGGTAGCTTTGATACATTGATCAGTTTCGTGAAATTTGATTCATTTCCGGTTGTTAAGGCCATTGGTAGAATATCGGATAGCTTATGGGATGAGGGTGTAACCGAAAAAGAAGCTATTAAGATGGGCATTATTATCAGGGATACTTCTTATGTAAGTGTACTTGATTCAATATTTTCAGATACTTATCCGATTGATTCTTTGAGATTTATCCCATATAGCAAAGAGGAATTCTTTCTTGATGCTACTAAAATCGAAACTGCATCTAAAGTGAAAGTTAATGTATTTGAAGCTCATGTTCTCAATGATGTCTTGTTGCATGGCTTAAATAAACAGTTAATTATCAACTATAGCGCTGAAAGAGAAAAAATAACCGGTTTTAAAGGGTTAAAGGTTGGCTCTCTGGAAGAAGCCACCAATAATGCCGGAAACTGGGAGTAATTATATCCTGTTTTATTCATGTATGAATTTGCCTTTCTTGACGAAACTCTTGATATAAATACAACTCAATCGTATCATCTGTCCATTCAAGTCAGCTTGAATGGATTTTCTTTTATAATACTTGATACTGTAAGAAATAAATACGTTGCTTTAAAAAATTATCCTCTGGATAAACAAAAAGGAATTCCGGAAGATCAATTAAAGGACATTTTTAAGAAAGATGAATTTCTGTCCCGGAAATATAAAAGTTCTTCATATTTTTTTATCACAGACAAATCCACCCTGGTACCTTCACCCCTCTTTAACAAAGAAAAAATTAAGGAATATCTCATATTTAACCACCCATTAGAAGAACATGATAAGATATTCTACAATGTAATTAAGAACGCAGGTTTCTATACTGTCTATTCTATCCCGGTAAATATCTGTGAAATACTGGATAAGCAATTTCCTGAAATTAAAAGCTACCATCAGTCAGTTCCGTTTATTGAACAGATCCTGTTGAAAAATCAACCTGGAGGGTTTGATCATTCTGCTTTTGTCCATGTTACACCCGGTATTTTTGATATAGCAGTGTCACGATCAAAAAAACTGATGCTCTATAACCAATTCCGTTACAGGAACGAAAACGATTTCATCTATTTTGTATTATATATATTTGAACAACTAAAGCTTAATCCTGAAAAAACACTTCTCATACTCTCCGGAGAGATAACGAAAACATCCAAATACTATGAGTCTGTAAAAAAGTATATCAAATCTATCAGATTTGAAAAGCGTGACAGTCAATTCACATACAGTTATACTTTTAATCAAATCCCCGAACATACTTTCATTCCTCTGCTAAACCTTTACAATTGCGGATAATAAGCGGGAAATACCGGTCGAGACTAATACATCCGCCAAAAGGTATTAAGGCACGTCCTACTACCGATAAAGCCAAAGAAAGTCTGTTTAACATCCTGGTTAATCTTTTCGATTTCGATACTGCCGAAGTTCTTGACCTTTTTGCAGGTACAGGTAGTATAAGTTATGAATTTGCATCAAGAGGCTGTCCCCGTATTCACTTAGTCGAGATTAACAGCAGACACCTTGCTTTTATTGAAAAAACGATTAAAGAGCTGGGGTTCTGCCAAATAAAGCCTTTCAGAACAAACGTTCTCACTTTCCTTAAGACATGTAGTTATAAGTATGATATTATTTTCGCCGATCCACCCTTTAACCTGAAATGGATAGACTCAATCCCTGAACTTGTTTTAAATTCCGGAATACTAAAAAGCGGAGGGATGATCATTCTCGAACATCCCAGGAATAAAAACTATTCACATCTTACAGGATTTAAAAAAGAACGTAAGTATGGAGGAGTGCATTTCAGTATATTTGAAAATATCACACCTCATTAAATAGAGCCCGTCTATAAAGTCCGAAAGTTTAAATAAATAGTACTTACATAATTCCCTGCCCGTCCGGTCAGGCGGGCATTTTTTCTCTATTAATTCCGGGATGTAAAAACGCAATGATGCAGTGTTGCAGGGAGGATGTGATATTTTATTGCGGTGACGACGAGACTCGAACTCGCGACCTCCGGCGTGACAGGCCGGCATTCTAAACCAACTGAACTACGCCACCGTTTTTTAAATTGCCATGCAAAAGTAACCCATTTTTTATTTCTACAAAAATATCATTACTG
>JAUXED010000077.1 GCA_030618105.1 Bacteroidota bacterium
ATAGAAAGCATATACCAGACAATTGATCCGTTGATGGAATTTAATCCTTTGTATGTAAACGTCACTTATCACCAGGAAGAAGTTGAATATAAAAAGCGGGAAGATAAGTTATTGGAAAAAAGGGTAGTCAGGAAACGCCCGGGTACAGTAGCCATATCTGCTGCAATTAAATATAAATATAAAGTCAAGGTGGTTCCTCATATTATTTGTGGTGGTTTTACCATGGAAGAGACTGAATATGCATTGATTGATCTTCATTTTCTTGGGATTGATAACCTGCTTGTGGTCAGGGGTGATCCGGCACCGGAACAGAAACATTTCATTCCTGAAGCCGAGGGACATTCAAATGCATTAGGATTGGTAAAACAGATAGCGAATTTAAACAGGGGGAGGTATCTGGATGAAGACCTCGAAAACATGAATTCCACAGATTTTTCGATGGGAGTAGCCGGTTATCCTGAAAAGCATCCTGAGTCTCCTAACAGGGATTCTGACTTTTATTTCCTGAAGAAAAAGGTTGAAGCAGGGGCTGATTTTATAGTTACCCAGATGTTTTTTGATAACAAAAACTTTTTTGAATTTGTCAGACAATGCAGAAACAAAGGAATTAATGTGCCTATTATTCCGGGGATCAAACCACTGGGTACAAAGAATCACCTTAGTTATTTACCTAAGACTTTTAGTATTGATCTTCCTGAATCTCTGGTAAAGGAGGTTTTAAAATGCAAAACTCCGGAGGCAGTAAAACAGGTTGGTATTGAGTGGGCTATTGCACAAAGTCGCGAATTAATTGAATTTGGGGTTCCTGTAGTGCACTATTTTACCCTGGGTAAAGCGGATAGTATTCAGGATGTTGCGAAGGAAGTGTTTTAGAAGAGGAAGAAAGTTAAAAGTTGAAAGTTGAAAGGGAAGAAAGAAGAGGAGGAAATGAGGTGATGAGGAAATTAGGAAATGAGGTGATGAGGTGATGAGGTGATGAGGTGATGAGGTGATGAGGAAATGAGGAAATGAGGTGAAGAGGAAATGAGGAAATGAGGTGAAGAGATTGCCGACTGCCGACTGTGGACTGCCGACTTAATAATGCGAAGTATAATGAGATTAGCTATTTTGGGCACTTTAAACTTTAAGCACTGAATAGTTGCTTTTTTATATGTTATTGTTTTATTTCCTTACTTTTAGAGTTTAATAAACATCAATATGAAGAAAAAGAAGAGAAGAGAAGAAAAAAATAAAAAAGGAATTTATAATAAAAAGAGTCTGACTAACCGGATAAGCGGAATTATCTCGAACAATCCGAATCAATCATACAATTATAAACAAATTGCAGGCAGGTTGGGGATAAAAGATTCTCCTACAAAAAAACTTATCAATGAAATATTAAGTGAATTGAAAGCGGGTAAACTCCTGGAAGAGGTACATCCGGGTAAGTTCAGATTCAAATCAAAAAGCGGATATATAATTGGGAAAGTAGATCTTACAGCATATGGTTCGGCTTATATTGTGTCTGACAATCTGGAGGAGGATGTTTTTATATCCATGGCAAATTTGAAACATGCCCTTCAGGGTGACAGGGTAAAAGTATTTTTGTTTGCAAGGCGAAAATCGCGCCGGCTTGAGGGGGAGATTGTTGAAATTATTGAACGTGCAAGGACAACATTTGTCGGGATTGTTGAAGTATCAAAGAATTTTGCGTTTTTGATACCTGAAAACAGACAAATGCCATATGATATTTTTATTTCAAAAGATAAACTAAAAGGTGCTAAAACCGGACAAAAAGCTGTTGCAAAAATTGTTGACTGGCCGGACAAGGTTAAAAACCCTTTCGGTGAAATTGTTGATGTACTGGGCATGCCCGGGGAACACGAGGTGGAAATGCATGCTATCCTGGCAGAGTTTGAGTTACCCTATAAATTTACTGATGAAGTAAATAATGCTGCCGGGGAAATCGTGGACCATATCCCAAAGGAGGAATACAAACAGAGAAAAGATTTCAGAAAAATTCTGACTTTTACTATTGACCCGGAGGATGCAAAAGATTTTGATGATGCATTGTCTTTACGGAAGCTACCCGGAGGCAATTGGGAAGTAGGGATCCATATTGCAGATGTCACTCATTATGTAAAACCACGTACTCTTCTGGATAAAGAAGCCAGGCAAAGAGGGACATCTGTTTATTTGGTTGACAGGGTTGTCCCTATGCTTCCTGAAAAACTGTCAAACAAAGTTTGTTCCCTGAGACCCGATGAAGACAAACTTTGCTTCTCGGCAGTATTTGAAATGGATGAACAGGTGAATGTGAAAAATGAATGGTTCGGAAAAACCATGATACGATCGCAGCGGAGGTTTACATATAGTGAGGCTCAGCAAGTAATTGAAACAGGGAAGGGAAACCTGAACAGGGAGATATTACAATTAAATAAATTAGCCCGGAAACTGCGTGAAAAAAGGTACGAGAAAGGTTCGCTGGATTTTGAAAGAGTTGAGGTAAAATTCGATATTGACGAAAAAGGAACTCCTCTTGGGGTGTTTTTTAAGGAGCAGAAAGAATCAAATCAGCTTATCGAAGAGTTTATGCTGCTTGCAAACAGAAGAGTTGCCGAATATATATCTAAGCGGTCAGGGACCCCCAATAAAACATTTATCTACCGGATCCATGATAAACCTAATCAGGAGAAACTTGAGTCATTTTCAAACATCCTGAAACGATTCGGACATAAAATTGATACTACCTCACAAAAAAAGCTATCCCTCTCAATGAACCATTTGTTAAAATCTGTTCATGGGAAAAGAGAACAAAATCTGGTTGAGACACTTGCGTTGCGTTCAATGGCTAAAGCGGTTTATTCAACACATAATATTGGTCATTACGGATTAGCATTTGATTATTATACTCATTTTACTTCACCTATTCGCCGGTATCCTGATATGATGGTGCATCGTTTACTGGAGGCGTATCTGAATAGCTCACAGTCAAAAAGCGAGGATAAATATGAAAATTTATGCAAGCATACCTCAGAAATGGAGCGTAAAGCAGTGGATGCGGAGCGTGCATCAATTAAGTATAAACAGGTTGAATTTTTGAAAGATAAAATTGGTGAAGAATTTGACGGAATTATTTCAGGGGTGGTAGATTGGGGTTTATATGTTGAGATTATTGAAAATAAGTGTGAAGGACTAATTTCTATCAGGGAACTTGATGATGATTTTTATGAATTTGATGAAGAAAATTACAGGCTTATTGGCAGACACTCAAGGAACCAATATCAATTAGGTGATCCCGTTAGGGTAGAAATATTATCTGCAAACCTTGCAAAGAAGCAGATTGATTTGGGGATGGGGAAGAAGTAAGAAGTAAGAAGTAGGTAGTAAATAGTAGGTAGTAGGAAGGCAGAGGGCAAAGGGCAGAGGGAAGAGAAGAGGGGAAGGTGAGAAGAGGAGAAGAGGAGAAAAGAAGTATGGAGTAAGGAGAAAAGAATAAAGAACTATACAGGGGGGGTGTAGAACCATCTTGTAGAACCACTCTGAGAGTGGTTATTGCCTTGGGTACAGGTAAGTATAGCAAAAGCGCTGATTTATATTAACATAATGATAGATAAAGAAAAGATAAAGAGAAAAATAATAATTGATGCGGGTGATATTTTTAGCCGGTTTGGGTTTAGAAAAACCACCATGTCTGATATTGCCAGGAAGACAGGTATGGGTAAGAGTTCTATTTATTATTATTTTAACAGCAAAGAAGAAATTTTTGAACAGGTAGTAATTTATGAAGCTGATATTTTAAGAGATGAACTGACTAAAGCACTGGGGAAAAGCGATGGAGCAAAAGAAAAATTAAAGAATTACATATCAGTAAGGACGCAGATGCTCAATAAACTTTCTAATTATTACAATGCTGTCTTCAGTGATGATCTTAGTCATTTCGATTTTATTGAAAAAGTGCGGGAAAGTTACAACAAACAGGAAATTCAGACAATTCAATGGATACTGAATAGAGGAATTGAGCAGGGACAATTTATGATTGAGAATACTGAACTGGCAGCAATTGCAGTTTTTACTGCAATGAAAGGGCTTGAAATCCCATTATTCTGGCACAAAGTGTCTGACGAACCGGAATTGAGGTTGGAAAATATGTTGAATATTCTTTTTTATGGTATTGTTAGGAAGAGGTGATGAGGAGAAGAGGAGAAGAAGAAGTAAGAAGTAAATAGTAGGTAGTAAGAAGGAAGAATGAAGATGAGAAAAGAAGGAAGTGAGGAGAAGAGGTGATGAGGTGATGAGGTGAAGAGGTGATGGGGAAATGAGGTGAAGAGGTGATGGGGAAATGAGGTGAAGAGGTACTGCCGACTGATTAGTTACTTTAATTTTAATTTTTATCTTTACTCAAAATTCAAAAAGTCATTCACTAATTTAACCTCCTATGAAAAATCGATCATTGCCGGTAATTGTACTTTTTTTCTTGATTATTTCACCATGTGTAATAGCACAGAAAATTGATATTCAGGTAGGCACTAAAGCAACTGAATGGAAATTTATGGATGCAGACAAAAATCCTTTCACCATGGATACCTGGAAGGGCATGGTTTTGCAGATCAATTATGTTGATCCCGATGAATCTGACCTGAATGATGAATTCAATGACCTCGTAAAGGTAGCCATTGATGTTGACAGCATTATTCACAGAGACCATTTCAAAGGTTTCGGTATTGTTGATTGTGCTTCTTCCTGGAAACCAAATTTTTTAATTCGTGCTGTTGCAGGAAAAAAAGCAGAGAAATATGAAACAACAATACTGTTCGATTATGATGCTGTACTGCGTGACCAATGGAATCTGGCAAAGGACACCTATAATGTAGTAATCCTGGATAAAAACAGGATATGCAGGGCTGTTTACAGGGGTGAAATTGCGGCTTCAGAACACCAGGAGATCATAGATCTGATTGTTAAGCTAACTGAGGAATAAATATGAAGAAGTTTATAAGTTTAGGAGTAATGAAGAGTTTAGAAGTTGATTTTTAGGCAGCCTTGGACGTCTTACAAATAAACTCATCAACAAATCAACAAATAAACTATTCTCCACCGGGATTATTTTTTGAAAAATCTTTTTTGAAAAATCAGGATAAGTGTCACCCCAATGGTAATGGACGAATCGGCAATATTAAATACGGGGCGGAAGAAAATAAAATTATCACCACCACAGAATGGTATCCAGTCGGGGAAAGTGGCTTTTATTACCGGGAAATAAAACATATCAACAACCTGACCATGCAGGAATGAAGAATATCCGCCTTCTACAGGAAACATGGTGGCAACATGATAATAACTATTTGAAAAAATCATGCCATAGAAAACGCTATCAATAATATTTCCCAATGCTCCTGCCAATATTATTGAAATGGTAATGATAAGACCGGTTGATGCTTTATGTTTTATCAGATGCAGCAGATACCATCCAATACCTGCCACTGCTGCAATACGGAAAAGACTCAGAATTATCTTGCCAAATTCGCCGGCAATCTCCATGCCGAATGCCATTCCATTGTTTTCAATAAAATGAATAATAAACCAGTTTCCCAGAATGTGATATTCCTGACCAAGTACCATGTGGGTTTTAACCCATATTTTTAAAGCCTGGTCAAGTATAATAATCAGTAGTATAAGCAGGATGGATTTCTTTACGATAGTCATATTTGTTGGTTTAAAAAAAATGATTGAAACATAAATATCTCAATCATTGGCAGTGTTAACACACACGTTATTAACGGCTTTTATTTTTGTCTTTGTTTAGCTTCAATACAAAGGGTTGCATGAGGAACAGCACGAAGACGTTCCTTTGAAATGAGTTTTCCTGTCTCGCGGCAAATCCCGTATGTTTTATTTTCTATTCTTATCAGGGCTCCCTGCAGGTGCTGAATGAATTTATGTTGTCTTTGTGCCAAACGTCCTGCTTCTTCTTTTGACAGGGTAGCTGCCCCTTCTTCAAGCACCTTAAATGTAGGTGATGTGTCTTCAGTATCATTACTTTCCTGATGAGTGATAGCATTTTTTAAGATTTCATAATCATTTTTTGCTTTCTCAATCTTTTCTTGGATAAGTTCCTTAAATTCAGCCAGTTCCTCGTCTGAATATCTTGTCTTCATGTTCTCGGCCATAATTCAAAAATTTTGGTTAAATATAGTGTTTTTTTTCAAATGCTAAAATGAATAAATGACTGAAAAACAAATTTAGGAAGAAATATAAAAGTTCACGCAAAGGCCGCAAAGATTATTAAAGAGTTAACGCAAAGACCGCAAAGACTTTTGAGGCAACCCCTAAGTTCAATATTTATGGCTTGATAATGGCTAATTTCATTATACTTTGCATTATTAAGTCAACTACCAATTGCTGACTGCCGACTGTGGACTGCCCGCCCGAACGTGCCGTTCGGCACGGGCGGGCCAACTGATTAGTTACAAAAACACAAACAATGATCAGGCTTTATTTATAGTGATCAGGATTTTAGCATCGTCAAGTTCCAGATGAAAGGCTTTGTTTTCATTCAGGTCATCAACCAGAACAACACTTAAAGCAAGTGTTTGTGAACCAATATAATCTGCGTATTTTTCAATTGCGGTATTAATGGATACTTGTTTTTGTATCTGAACGTGTATCTTATCTGTAACATTAAAACCACTTTCTTTCCTGAGATTTTGAATACGATTAATAAACTCGCGGGCAATACCTTCTTTTTTTAGTTCATCTGTAACGGTGACATCCAAAGCCACAGTAAGCGGTCCGTCATTAGTAACAAGCCATCCCGGAATATCTTCTGAAATAATCTCCACATCTTCAAGGGTTATTTGTATTGATTTCTCATCTACATCAAGCTCAAATTTGCCTTCTTTTTCAAGTTCCGCAATATTTTCAGGACTCATTTTTGCGATTGCAGGAGCAATAAATTTCATGAGTTTACCATATCTGGGTCCCAGAGATTTAAAATCAGGCTTTATTTTTTTTACAAGAATTCCTGATGTGTCAGTAATATATTCAACCTCTTTTACATTTACTTCCGAAAGGATCAGATCTTTAACAGCATCAAATTTTTCTTCAAAATTATCATTTAGCACCGGAATCATGATCTTATTCAACGGTTGACGCACTTTAATACTTACCTTTCTGCGCAAACCAAGGATCATGGAAGAAACTTTTTGAGCGATATTCATTCTTTCTTCCAGATTTTTGTCGATAAGTTTATTATCATGTTTCGGGAAGTTTGTGAGATGGACAGACTCATCGGTATACTTTCCTGTAGTCTCATTAAGATCTAAGAAGAGCAAATCCATATAAAACGGGGCAACAGGAGCAGCCAGGCGCGATACGGTATCAAGACAAGTGTATAGAGTTTGATATGCAGCTATTTTATCATTGTCGTATTTCCCTCCCCAGTAACGTTTACGATTCAACCGAACATACCAGTTACTAAGATTTTCCATTACAAAATTCTGAATTGCTCTTCCTGCTTTAGTTGGTTCATAATCGGTATAATATTCATGAACCTCTTTAATAAGGCTATTTAGCAGGGAAATGATCCATCGGTCAATCTCGGGTATTTTTTCTATAGGTATATTTTCTTCCTTATACCTGAACCCGTCAATATTGGCATATAATGCAAAGAAAGAATATGTATTATAAAGTGTGCCGAAAAATTTACGTTTTACCTCATCCAGTCCGGTAAGGTCAAATTTGAGATTATCCCATGGTTGTGCGTTTGTAATCATATACCATCTAAGAGGATCTGAGCCATGCTTTTGAATAGTATCAAACGGATCAACAGCATTTCCGAGTCTCTTTGACATTTTATTACCATTTTTATCAAGTACAAGTCCGTTTGATATTATATTCTTAAATGAAACAGAATCAAATAACATCACGGCAATAGCATGCAATGTAAAAAACCATCCGCGCGTTTGATCAACCCCTTCAGCAATAAAATCAGCCGGATAATAATTCTTAAACGCCGGGTCTTTCATAGAAAAGGGATAGTGATGCTGTGCATAGGGCATAGATCCAGAGTCGAACCACACATCAATGAGATCAGGCTCACGAAACATTTTTTTACCTGATTCGGAAACAAGAATAATATTATCCACGAAAGGGCGGTGAAGATCAAAACCGGAATAATTTTCCTTAGAAAAATCGTCATTAATATATTTAGCTACCGGATTTTCTTTCATAAATCCTGCTTCTAACGACTTATCTATTTCCTCTTTCAATTCGGATACTGAACCAATACACTTCTCTTCCTTTTTATCTTTTGTTAGCCATACCGGTAAAGGTGTTCCCCAATACCTTGAACGGGAAAGGTTCCAGTCAACCAAATTCTCAAGCCATTTTCCAAAACGTCCTGTCCCTGTGGCAGCAGGCTTCCAATTAATGGTTTTGTTAAGTTCTATCATCCTTTCTTTAAAAGCAGTAGATTTAACAAACCATGAATCAAGCGGATAGTAAAGAACGGGCTTATCAGTTCTCCAGCAGTGGGGATAATTGTGAACATATTTCTCAATCCTGAAAGCTTTTCCTTCATATTTGAGTCGTACCGCGATATCAATATCAACAGAGGTATCTTTATCGTCAATATACTTGTCAAACTCATTTTTAACAAAGCGCCCTGAAAATTCTTTATAGATTGTTTTATTGACATTGTCATGAACAAATTTTTCATCCATGTCATCAATCTTAAAAAATCTTCCTTTCCTGTCAACAAGCGGATTATTTATTCCCTTTTTGTCTTTAATTGTCAGGGGGGGAATATTGTTTTCTGCAGCCACTTTCAGGTCATCTGCACCAAAAGTAGGAGCGATATGAACAATTCCTGTTCCTTCGGTAGTTGTAACAAAATCACCTGTAACAACTCTGAATGCATTTCCCCCGGGATTTACCCATTCGAGTAGTTGCTCATATCTGATCCCATTCAGTTTATTACCTTTGAATTCATCAATAATCTTGTAAGGAATATTTTTATCTCCTTTATTATAATCTTCAAGTTTCAGGTTCTTGTTTTTTTCATCGAAAAAATCATGGAACAGGTCTTTTGCCAGAATTAAAGTAACCGGAAATCCGTTATATGGATTAAATGTTTTTACTGTGATATAATTAATATTCTTTCCTACGGCAAGAGCAGTATTTGAAGGAAGGGTCCATGGAGTGGTGGTCCATGCCAGGAAAAACAGATCTTTATTATCATTGGTGAAAAGGAATTCGGATTTTTCATCCATGATCACCCTGAACTGAGACACAATGGTTGTATCCTTAATATCGCGGTAGCAACCCGGTTGATTCAGCTCGTGACTGCTCAGTCCTGTACCTGCAGCAGGGGAATAAGGCTGTATAGTATACCCTTTATACAACAATCCCTTGTCGTGCAGTTTTTTCAGCAGGTACCATACTGATTCTATATACCTGTTATCGTAAGTAATATAAGGATCATCCATATTGATCCAATAACCCATTTTACGTGTAAGATCTTCCCACTGGTCGGTATATTTCATTACATCACTCCGGCAGGCATCGTTATATTCTTCCACGGATATCTTTTCACCGATATCTTCTTTTGTTATTCCAAGTCTTTGCTCAACACTAAGCTCAACAGGCAAACCATGTGTATCCCAACCGGCTTTTCGTTTAACATAATATCCTTCCATAGTCTTGAACCGGCAGAAAACATCTTTTATAGTACGGCTCATAACATGATGAATACCGGGCATGCCATTTGCTGAAGGGGGGCCTTCAAAAAAGATAAAAGATTTATCCTTTTTTCTGCTGTCCAGGCTTTTTTGAAATGCCTTCCGCTTATCCCAAATTTCCAGTATCTTTTTATTGATCTGTGAAAGATTGAACTCCTTATGCTCCGGAAATTTCTTGTTCATCAGGTAAATTTTATTAACCGCTTTGAAATTAGTTCACAAAGATAGGGAAAAAGAAGTAAGAAGTAAGTAGTAGGTAGTAAGAAGTAAGGAGGAGCGGTGAGAGGTGAGAGATGAGTTGTGTGAGCGAAGAGCAGAGAGCGGAGGGCGAAGAAGAAAAGAGAAAGAAGTAAGAAGAAGTCATTAGGTTGTAATTAAGTAGTCATTAAAGAAGTTTCCCCGTAACACGAAACTCGTAACTCGTAACACTGCAACACCGCCTCATTATCACATCACAATTTCTTCATCTTCTATTTCTTCTTTCCTTTCAACTTTCAACTTTCAACTTTCAACTTTTCTTCTCTCTTTTATGCTTTTTGTAATGTAAAGCTAAAAGTGCTGCCTTTTTTAGGTTTGCTGTACACATTAACAGTTTGTTTATGTGCTTCAATAATATGTTTTACTATTGCCAGACCAAGACCGGTGCCTCCCAGGTTTCGTGATCTGCTGCGATCAAC
>JAUXED010000181.1 GCA_030618105.1 Bacteroidota bacterium
ACATTTACTATTCGTTTATGAACAATAATTATTTTCCTGGGCTTTTTCCCATCGAGCCACCGTTCTGCTCTTTTATCATTCAGAACAGTTGCCTCTATTTCCTCTTTTTCCAGCGAAAGTGAAAGCTCTATTTTAAACCTGAGCTTTCCATTGAACGAAACAGGATACTCGAAAACATCTTCTTTAAAGAATTCTTCATTATATACCGGAAATTCTTCATCTGCAATACTTGGCTTATTTCCAAATATTTGCCAAAGCTCTTCGGCCAGATGAGGAGCAAAAGGTGATAATAATTTAGTAAATATTTCTGCTGTATTTCTGGTAACAGTCCCGGCTTTCATACAATGATTTGTAAAGATCATCATCTGTGAAATGGCAGTATTGAACCTTAGTCCTTCAATATCATTTTCAACTTTCTTTATGGTTTGATGCAGAACTTTAAGTGTTTCGGGATCTTCGGTTTCTTTCTTGATATTATTAGGATTCGCAAAAAATTTATATGTTCTGATAAGGAAATTAAACACTCCTTTCACCCCTTTTTCCGACCACGGTTTCACTTTCTCAAGCGGACCCATAAACATTTCATACAACCTCAGGCTGTCAGCGCCATAATTGTTAACAACACTGTCGGGATTAATGACATTGCCTCTTGATTTGCTCATTTTCTCGCCATCTTCGCCTAATATAAGCCCTTGATTTACAAGTTTTTGAAAAGGTTCTTTGGTAGAAACCAGTCCAAGGTCGTACAGTACTTTATGCCAGAAGCGGGCATATAATAAATGCAATACAGCATGTTCGACACCACCCACATAAAGATCAACCGGCATCCAGTATTTTTCTGCTTCATCCGACCATGCTTTTTCATCATTTCCGGGATCACAGAATCTGAGGTAGTACCAGCAGCTTCCTGCCCACTGAGGCATTGTGTTAGTTTCGCGTTTGGCTTTTTTCCCTGTTTTCGGATCGGTGACATTAAGCCAAGAATCGATGGTAGCAAGAGGTGATTCCCCTGTTCCCGAGGGTTCATATTTATCAACTTCGGGCAGGGTAACAGGAAGTTCATCTTCATCGAGGCAGCGAACAGTACCATCTTCATATTTCAGGACAGGGAATGGTTCACCCCAGTACCGCTGCCTGGAAAAAACCCAGTCACGTAATTTATAATTAATCTCTTTTTCGCCTAAGTTGTTCTCAATGAGCCAGTTGTCCATTTTGTTTACTGCATCCTCTTTACCGAGACCATTCAGGAAGCCGGAATTAATATGTGCCCCGTCTTCAACAAATGCCTCTTTTTCAATATCCCCGCCTTCCAGTACGGGAGTAATCGTAAGATCAAAATGGCGGGCAAATTCCCAGTCGCGCTGATCATGTGCAGGAACAGCCATAATAGCACCCGAGCCGTAAGATATTAATACATAGTCGGCTACCCATACAGGAATTTTTTTATTATTTACCGGATTAATGGCATATGCCCCGGTAAAAACCCCGGTTTTTTCCTTTGCAAGATCTGTTCTTTCCAGGTCGCTTTTAACAGTGGCTTTTTGAATATACTCTTCTACCTTTTTCTTGTTTTCCGGAGTAGTTATTCTGGTTGCCAGTTCATGCTCGGGAGCCAGCACCATATATGTAGCGCCAAACAGGGTATCAGAACGTGTAGTAAAAACACCTATGGTTTGATTATGATCTGCAATTTTGAATTTAACATTGGCTCCTTCAGATTTACCGATCCAGTTACGCTGCATCTCCTTGATGTTTTCCGGCCAGTCAAGCTCGTCCAGGTCTTCCAGGAGTCTATCGGCATATTCAGTGATTTTTAACATCCATTGCCGCATTGGTTTACGAATAACCGTATGGGCTCCAAGTTCTGACTTTCCGTTAACTATCTCTTCGTTTGCCAGAACAATTTTCAGTTCAGGGCACCAGTTTACCTGTATCTCATCTTCATAGGTAAGACCTTTGTTGTATAATTTGGTAAATATCCACTGTGTCCATTTGTAATATTTGCTATCGCTTGTGGCAATCTCCCTGTTCCAATCGTATGCAAACCCCAGGGATTTTAATTGTTTTTTAAATACCTGAATATTTTTTTGTGTAATGATATTCGGATGTGTACCGGTTTTGATAGCATAATTTTCCGTTGGCAATCCGAAACTATCCCATCCCATCGGATGCAGAACATTGTACCCTTTCATACGCTTGAACCGCCCCACAATATCAGTGGCGGTATATCCTTCGGGATGACCAACATGCAGACCGCTTCCTGAAGGATAGGGGAACATATCAAGAATGAAAAATTTAGGTTTTGAATGATCAACTTCTACACTATAGGTTTTATTTTCATCCCAGTATTTTTGCCACTTTTTTTCTATCTCGTTAAATTTATATTCCATAAATGGTTTGCTTTTACTATTTTGAGGATACAATTTGCGAAATTAGGGAATCTTTATGAATTTTCAATTTATAAACAGAAAAAACTCTAATGTCTCATCAGGAATCCTGCAACGGAATGT
>JAUXED010000169.1 GCA_030618105.1 Bacteroidota bacterium
TACAATTAAGTCGAATCCCGGAAAGAATTCAGACACTTGGAAAACTTATATATAATAATGAAGATGCTAAAGAAACAATAGATAATTTAACAAAGTTCTTTTCTTCGCTTAATAGTCCTGTAAGTCTTGCTGAAGTGTCAATCGGAAACGACAATAAAGCAGAAATTATCAACCTGATGAATAAGAATAAAGTCTCAGGGTTTTATCATAAGCTTTCAGATAATGATCATATGCTTCTGGTTAATCTTATGATGTAGAAGAGGCGAAGAGCAGAGGGCAAAGAGCGAAGAAGCAGGAAATTATTCCGGACAGATAAATAAACAATTTAAATACGACACAATTTGTGCTATACACATTTTGTCGTATCTTTATAAAAACTTTTAGTTCATGAAATCACTAAAATATATAGTATATAAAGAAGAAAAATACTATGTTTCGCAATGTCTAAATGTTGACGTATCCAGTTTCGGTAATACTTTACAGGAAGCTATCGATAATCTTAATGAAGCCTTGCAATTGTATTTTGATGATAAGAAAGCTTCTCAAACATTTCTGAACATTAATGAGACCATGATTGGTGAAACATATATAAATGTCTAAGCTGCCATCATCTAAACTAATCATTAAAACTTTGCTAAAAAATGGTTTTGAGTTTACGTCTCAAAAGGGAAGCCATTGCAAGTATCAAAAAGATGATAAAACAGTTATTGTTCCCTCACCGAGGAAAGAAATTCCAATTGGAACTTTTCGATCCATTGTACGACAATCTGGATTATCAATTGATAAATTCAAGTAAACATCCGCGAATTATACCATGATCACTGTACCCAGTACAGTAACCGGCACTAAACAACACTGTAGTACTCACGATAGCTATTGGGAACACGATTTTTTAACTCTTAAACTTCTCAACTTATAAACTCTTCAACAAATAAACTTCTTAACTCCTAAACTTATAAACTCCTAAACTCATAAACTTCTTATATCTGTTTCAAAACATTCTTCTTGCAAATCGTTTTTCATCAACCGGAATAGTTTTTTTATATATTTGCCATTCATAAACTGTAAAAAATAATTAGTTATGAAAAAAGGAATATCAATAATTTTTACACTTGTCTTATCATTTCTGGTTATCAGCCAAACAGGAAATGCATGTACAAATTTCCTGATCACCAAAGGTGCTTCAGTTGATGGCTCAACTATGATAACCTATGCAGCCGATTCTCATGTTTTGTTTGGAGAATTATATTTCAAGCCATCAGCCGATTATCCGGATGGTACAATGCTGGATGTCTATGAATGGGATACAGGAAAGTACCTGGGGAAAATCAAACAGGTAAACCACACTTATTCGGTAGTCGGAAATATTAATGAACACCAGGTTGCCATCGGAGAAACTACATACGGCGGTCGTTCGGAACTCAGAGATACGGAAGGGTTAATTGACTATGGAAGTCTTATGTATATTACACTTCAAAGGTCAGAAAATGCCAGGGAAGCAATTAAAACAATGGCAGAACTTCTTGATGAATATGGTTACTGCAGTTCTGGTGAATCTTTCTCAATCTCTGATAAAAACGAAGTGTGGTTTATGGAACTGATCGGCAAAGGCAAAGGTAACACCGGTGCAGTTTGGGTGGCACGCCGCATTCCCGATGGATACATCAGCGGACATGCCAACCAGGCAAGGATCACTACCTTCCCGCTTGAAAACGGAAAAACTTCTATCTCGTCAGATAATCTGGAAAAGATCTTTGATCCGGGAATTGAAACTGTCTATGCAGCTGATATTATTGAAGTCGCACGTAAAATGGGATACTTCGATGGGAAAGATAAAGATTTTAGTTTTTCTGATGCTTATGCTCCTGTTGATTTTGGTGGTGCAAGATTCTGCGAATCAAGAGTTTGGTCAGGATTTAATAAAGTAACATCAGGCATGGACAAGTATCTGGAATATGCTATGGGATATGATTTGCATAACAAGATGCCACTATGGGTTAAGCCCGATGAGAAAGTTTCAGTTCATGATGTTATGGGTATGATGAGGGATTATTTTCAGAATACCCCGATGGATATGACTAAAGATATAGGAGCAGGACCGTTTGAACGTATAATACGGTTCCGGCCGCTTACCTGGAAGGTTGACGAAAAAACCTATTTCAATGAAAGAGCTATCTCAACCCAACAAACAGGTTTTTCATTTGTTACACAATCCAGAAACTGGCTTCCCGATCCAATTGGAGGAATTATCTGGTTTAGTGTTGATGATGCATATACAACTGTTTATACACCAATGTATTGCGGGATGACACAGGTGCCCCATACTTACGCAGTTGGTAACGGTTCAATGATGGAGTTTAGTGACGATGCAGCTTTCTGGGTTTTTAATCAGGTTTCAAATTTCGCTTATACACGTTATAACTATATTATTAAAGATATCCTCAAAAAACAGGAAGAACTGGAAATGAAGTATATCAATGCTGTCCCTGTTGTTGATAAAGCAGCCAAAGAATTATATGAAAGTAACCCTGAGCAGGCAATTGAATTTATCACCGATTATTCAGTGAATTCAGGAAACAGAACTGTAAGTGAATGGAAAGATCTTTACAGATATCTGTTCACTAAATATATGGATGGGAATATTAAAGAAAAACGCGAAGTACCTGAAGGATATATATATACAACTCCAAATGTCAGTCAGCCCGGATATGGTGAAGAATGGTACCGCAGAATAATAGAAGATACCGGCGATAAGTTTGAATATAAAGATGATTCAGGGCATTAATTTTAGGCAATTGATGATAGGTAGAGACAAGGCATGCCTTGTCTCCTGTACCAAGTACCCAGTACCAAGTACCCAGCATCAGTATATTCAGTAAAAACAGTCTTTAATAGCAAAAATTTATCCATATAAATTGAACTTGAATGTAATTATTCAAAAAAATATTTGTAATATTGCGGGCGATTTCAGATAATCTAAGTGAAATAAATAATTTTTAGGGGCATGGACTTAATGAAAGTTGTTAATAAAGAGTTAGCTACAGATAAAGATTTTCCCGATTTTAACGCGGGTGATACAATAACTGTACATTACAAAATTATAGAAGGAAACAAGGAAAGGATCCAGCAATTCAGAGGAGTTGTAATTCAAAAAAAAGGAACCGGACATACTGCAACATTTACCGTTCGTAAGATGTCAGGTAATATTGGTGTTGAAAGAATATTACCG
>JAUXED010000033.1 GCA_030618105.1 Bacteroidota bacterium
TGGAATTCTGCTTCATGGGATATTTCTGAAGCCTTATTGCCTTTTCTTCCAATTGTTATGAGTGGACAAAAAGCATGGGAAAACGACAAAACTATATCAAAAGCAATAGAAATACATAGAGGAATAATTCAAAATCAGAAAATTATTTCATTCCAAAAACGCAACAAAGAATATCCATATAAATATCTTTAATTAATATTATGACGAAAAATTACATTGTATAACACGTGGTATATTTAATTTGAAGGAACAATCAGTAAAACTAAAATTATGTGGGAAAAAATTAAAGAGTATAAATATTTAACAATAACAAAGTATTATATTTTAGGAATAATATTAGCAGTGATTATTTTTCAATTTGTAACTAATTCTATACGTAATAACGAATTAAATATTAATACATTAATTGAGAAAGAAACTTTAAAGTATATTATTTCAACATTAGTAGGAGGACTTGTTGGTGGAATTGTTTTCATATTAATGACAATTAATAAGAAAGATAGACAAATCAAAGAAGAAAGACTTTGGGCAAATATTAAAGAGAAGAATATTCTATTTTTTATTAGAAATATAATTGCTTTTTCAATTGGCGGTTTCGTTTATAAGATAATTATGAATTTGTTTGACTTAACAGGTTCTAATAGTTTAATTCAGACACTATTTTCTACTGATTTTATTATAGACTATGTTGGAATCGTTTTAGCGATGACTGTATTTTCAATATTAATATCCGTTGGAATAAAGAAACGATTGAATTTACTATATGGAAAATGAAAGAAAAACTAAATATAACACTTAGGGATTAAATGCCAGTGGGTGCGGGGCATCCCACGGCATTTATCCCCTTGTTGAACAAAACCGGACAAATACTAACGGGTAGTTATACAGAGTGATACGTCCTGTGTGATTTTAAAGAGAGAAAAAATTATATATCCAAAAAAATATTTATTAATATTAGAAAAAGAACAAGTTCAATCAATCAGGCATATGATCACGCTATGAGGGAGAAGTAAAAACTTCTGCCAGGTTTTGCAAGCGCTAAGTCGGAATCCGACTTCCCTCTTCGCCCTCAGCCCTAAGCTCTCAGCTCCTCAAACCTCAAATTTCACCGGGCAAGCATCTTTCCACTATTCCATCTATTCCCTTTACTCCATCTATTCCATCTATTCCATCTATTCCCTTTATTCCATTCTTCCATCTTCCCATTTTTCCACTATTCCATTTTTCCACTATTCCACTATTCCATTTTTCCATTTTTCCATTTTTCCATTTTTCCACTATTCCATTTTTTAATTAGCTTGCGAAGCTATGTTCTTTATCTTTGTTGAAAAAACATAAATGGATCTGGACAAAAAAATCTGGCAGTGGATTGTTTTACTGGTTTTGTCTTTGATATGGGGTTCATCGTTCATACTGATGAAAAGAGGACTTGATGCTTTCACAAATAATCAGGTTGCTGCCTTTCGCATTTTCATATCCTACCTTGCTTTTCTTCCTATTGCAATTAAACACATCAATAAGCTAAAAAAAGAGAATATTATTTCATTATTAATTGTGGGGTTTATCGGGAACGCCATTCCTGCAATGTTATATACAAAAGCGCAAACCAGGATTGACAGTTCACTTGCCGGTATGCTGAATTCTCTTACACCTATGTTTACTCTTTTTGTTGGGTTGTTGTTTTATAAAAGCAGGATACTGTTAATAAATATTGCCGGGATACTACTTGGACTAATTGGTGCTATTGGGCTGATAAATAACGGGCAAAACATTTTAGCCGGGGATAATAGTTATGCAATCTTTATTGTTGTTGCAACCATCTTTTACGGTATTACTATTAATGAAATTAAGTTTAAACTCCCCGGTATGAGTGGCATTACCATTGCAGCTTTGTCATTCTTTTTTATAGGACCGTTTGCCGGGATATATTTGTTATTCACTGATTACTCCGGTGCAATAAATTCAGGGCTTTTCCTTTCAAGTCTGGGATATATATTTATCCTTGCTATTTTCGGCTCATTTTTTGCGATTATGCTGTTCAATACACTAATAAAATATACAACGGCAATTTTTGCCTCATCTGTTACATATTTAATTCCACTAATTGCTATTATGTGGGGAGTTGTTGACGGAGAACCATTTACTATCAATAATTTGCTATGGATCACAGTTATCCTGGTGGGTATTTATCTTGTAAACAAACGAAAACTAATTACTATTCATTAATTGAAAGAAAGCAGTAAAAATGAATAAAAAAACAATTATTCTCAACTCAGTTATTAGCGGAATACTGCTAAGCCTTGCCTGGTCAAGCTGGTTCTCCGGCCTGGTTATTCTTATCGCGATTATTCCCCTGCTTTTTGTTGAAGGGTATTTTTACCGGTACAGGGATAGATTCAAATCAAGAGTGTTTTTCCTTTATGTATCCCTTTCTTTTATTATTTGGAACCTGATATCAATTTTCTGGATTTATAATGCAACTCTTCCGGGTGCAATTCTTGCCATTCTTATCAATACATCCCTGCTTTCATTAGTATTATTGTTATTTCATATAACCCACAGGCGACTGGGAAACAAATACGGATATTTCAGTCTTGTTATTTACTGGATAGCTTTTGAGCATTTCTACCTGAATGCTGAGATTTCATTTCCATGGTTAAACCTTGGAAACGGACTGGCAAAAGATCTTCTTTTCATTCAATGGTATGAGTATACCGGCACTTTGGGTGGGACTCTGTGGATTATCATTGTAAATATCCTGCTCTATAAGATCATTGCTAATTATCTGACAGGAAAAGTTTTACGAGAACAGACAGGTTTAACTCTTTTTACTGCCGGTTTTATTTTTATTCCTATGGTTGTTTCAACCATCATGTTTTATTCTTACAAAGAATCAAAAGACCCATATAATATTGTAATTATTCAACCTAATATTGACCCGTACAATGATAAATACGGAGGTCTTTCAAACTACAAACAGCTAAGTATTATCCTGAATCTTGCCGATTCTCTGGTTGATGAAAAGACAGATTATGTTATTGGCCCGGAAACAGCAATTAATGATAATATCTGGAAAGGCACTATTTCTCAAAATTCCAGTATTAAAAGGATCAAAGATTATGTTGAAAAATATCCGGAGATAAAATTTGTCATCGGGATTACATCTTTAAAGAGATATGAAAAAGGAGAGAAACTTTCTCATACCGTAAGGAAATTTAGCGACGCTGATATGTATTATGATGTTTATAACACCGGTATGCAGGTTGATTCGTCAGAGAATATTCAGTTATATCATAAATCAAAACTGGTTGTTGGTGTTGAAAAAATGCCTTATCCTCATCTGTTTAAATTTCTTGAAAATATTATTTTCGACCTGGGTGGTACAACAGGTAGTTATGGTACTCAAAAAGAAAGAACTACTCTTAATGAACCGGGAGGTAAGGCGAAAATTGCAACTTTAATCTGTTATGAATCAGTATATGGAGAGTATGTAACACGATATATCCATAATGGAGCAAATATAATTTTTGTGATCACAAATGATGGATGGTGGGGGAATACGTCAGGATATAAGCAACACCTGACATACTCAAGTATAAGGGCAATTGAAACCCGTAGAAGTATTGCCCGTTCAGCAAATACAGGAATTTCATGTTTCATAAATCAGCGGGGTGAGATAATGCAGCCAACTGAATGGTGGGTACCCGATGTTATCAAATCATCTTTAAACCTAAACGAGAAAATTACATTTTATGTAAAATACGGTGATTACCTGGGCAGAGTCTCTGATTTCTTTGCTATAATTCTTCTGGCATATACACTGGTGAATTTCCTGATAACCGGGAAATCCGGAAGGAAATCTTAACCTGGAAAACATAAGATATTGAATCCCTTCTTAATATCCTCTTCATTTCTGTTGCAGTGTTATAGCGTAAAGAATCGAATGGTCTAAGAGGTAATGAGGTGATGTGGTAATGAGGTGCGTAATCATCAGTCACATAGATATTTCCCGGGGATTTTATGTTACAAATGAAAGATAAAGAACTCACGTTAGTTTACAATAAGCAGTTTATTAGAAAAACTGACAAACGGAAATATTTTTTCGGATCAATAGAACTTCGTAAAAATAATAACGTTATTAATAACGTAATTAATGCCGTTATTAATAACGTAATTAAATTTTAAACTATGTACATTGAAAACCGGAAGAGAGAAATACAAACTATTACAAAACCCGAAATTTTAAGTGCGGAAAAAAGGTAGTATATTAGATGAGGAAAAGAGAATTAATAACATTTTAAGTGATTTTAATGACAAATAAAGTAAAATTTGCAGTTTTGGGTGCAGGTAATGTTGGAAGTGCAATGGCTGCTTACCTGGCAATAATTGGATGCGATGTAAAACTTTACAATCGGACTCAGGAAAACATTAATAATATTCAACAATGTGGAGGAATATATTTAAGATATACACCTGATTTGGAAGATGAAATATTCCCTGAGGGTACAGAACATTTGGAAACTGAAATAAAATCTGATTATTCACTATCCCCGGTAACTGAAAAAATAATTGAAGAAGATGTTAAATATGTTTTCGGTAAAATCAATACAATTTCTTCTAATATTAAAGAGGTAATCAGAGACAGAGATGTAATCATTGTTGCTGTTACTGCTACCGGACACAAATACATAGCAAGGGAATGCGCTCCATATTTAAGAGATGGACAAACAATCTTATTAAGTCCTGGAAGATTTTTTGGAGCTATAGAGTTTTACAAAATAGTAAATGATTATTACAAACCTAAAAGAATGCCAGATATTACTATAGCAGAAGCTCAAACATCCATATATACTTCCAGATATACAACACCTCGTTCTGTAAGAATATTTGGTGTAAAGTTTAGTGTCGATATCGCAACCATACCTTCATTTAAAGTTAAAGATGTTGTGAATTTACTGGGAGATATATATCCACAGTTGACTCCTACAGATAATATTCTTAAAACTAGTTTAGGTAATGTAGGTGGTATATTCCACGTACCAATTACAATTCTAAATACTACTAAAATAGATAGGAGGCAAAATTTTAAATATTATATAGATGGAATAACGGAACACACAGCGCCAATTATTGAAGATGTTGACAAAGAGAGATTATTAATAGCTAAAGAATTGGGTGTGAAAGTAATCTCAGCCAGGAAATGGCTATACCAAAAATATGGCTCCGTAGGAGCAGATTTATATGAAGCCATACAAAACACACGGGCATATAGGGAAATTAAAAGTCCGGAAAGCATTAATCACAGGTATATCTGGGAAGATGTTCCTGCAAGTTTGGTTCCATTATCTTCGCTTGGAAAGAAATTACAAATCCCAACTCCTATGATAGATTCATTTATTTACCAAGCAATATCAGCATTGAGAAAATATTTTAATATTGATTTTTTTGAAAGCGGAAGGACATTGGAAAATTTAGGATTGAAGGATATGAGCATAGGTGAAATAAAAAGAATTATTGAAACAGGATACTAACAAATCGCTCAACCTGACTAGCTTTCGCTTCGCTTCAGTGAGCAGGTTAACGTTTGGATTTATATGGCACAAATTACAGGTATAGAAAACCGGAAGATAGAAATACAAACTTTTACAAAACCGAGGATTTATGTGTGGAAAACAGGAAGGAATCCGTCTTATTCCCCTTATTCAAACTTTTCAAGACCGGCATCCAGAAAATTAATATACTCTATGATGTTCAGGTTATAAGACATTGGAGGGATTAGTACATTCTCATCATGATCAAGAATAACGTAGTAGGGTTGTGTATTTATCCTGAACCGGGAAATTTGAAAATCGGCATTCTTTTTACCAATGGTCTTTTTTATCTTTCCGTCGAATCCGGAAGTAATCCATTCATCTTCAGGTAACTTTGTCCGGTCGTCAATATAAAGAGCAACAATAACAAAATTCTCTTTCAATCGTTTCAGCACATCAGGATCAGACCATACTTTAGCTTCCATCTCTTTACAATTGCTACAGGCATGACCATTGAAATCCAGTAGCACCGGTTTGTTTAATGCTTTTGCACATGCAAGACCCTGCCGGTAATCAAAATATCCTGTTAATCCGTATGGCAGATGCAGGAAATCAGCATATTTCGGGTCGTTACATAATATATTTGTTTCATTGGTGCCAGAGATAACAGGAGATAGGGAAATCTGAAAAGCAGTTGATGAAATATCATATTTCTGTGCTTCCTTAGGAGGTAATAAACCGGAAATAGGTTTTAGTTGTGCACCGAATAATCCGGGGATCAGATAGACCACAAAAGTAAAAGTAGCCAGAATCAAAACTAGTCTCGGCACACTTAGGTAAGGAACATCACTATCATTGGCAAATTTTATTTTCCCAAGTAAATAAAATCCCATTAAACTAAAAATCACTATCCAGAGTACAATATAAATATCCCTGCTCATAATACCCAGATGGTAACCCTGATCGATAGTTGAGATAAATTTAAAACTAAAAGCGAGCACAATAAATCCAAGCACAACTTTAACCGAATTAAGCCAGCCACCTGATTTAGGAAGTGTTTTTATCCATGATGGAAAAATAGCAAAAAGGGTAAAAGGTAAGGCAAATGCTAAAGAGAATCCGAACATTCCCAGGGCAGGTTCAATAACCTCGCCACTTGCTGCCTCAACCAAAAGAGCGCCAACAATAGGACCGGTGCAGGAAAATGATACCAAAACAGTAGTAAGTCCCATAAAGAATGCAGCTATAAGCCCTCCTTTGTCAGCCTGTTTATCTGCCCTGTTTATTAATTTGTCAGGTAAAATCAGTTCAAACATTCCGAAAAACGAAGCTGCAAATGCCATAAAAAGCAGAAAGAATATCAAGTTGGGGATCCAGTGTGTACTAATATTAGCGGCAAAATCAGCCCCCGCGCTTGTAAGCGATACAATAAGACCTATTGATGTATAGATAATAATAATTGAAAGTCCGAAAATAATTGCCTGGGCAAGTGATTTCCCCCGGCTGACATTTCCACGGCTAAAAAAAGCAACCGTCATTGGTATCATCGGGAATACACAAGGAGTAAGAATACCGGCAAAACCTGCAAGTATTGACAGAAAGAAAAATCCTATTAGTGAAGATCTGTTACCTGACGATTGGGACTTTGAAGAGTCAATAGTAGTTTTAGCCCGGGATGCATCGTTTGGTTCAAGTACAAATTCAAACTCTTCATCTTTGGGAGGCAGACACCTTTGATCATCACAACTCATATATTCAACGCTTCCTAAGATAGTAACAGGTCCATCTGAGATTAGTTTAACCTTTTGAATAAAAACCGCTTTATCACTAAAAAGCTTAAGGTTCATATCAAAGCTGGGATCGTATTTCTCCTCTGCTTCAGAAATCTCTTCCACATTTCCAACCAACTCAAAATTATCTGATTCGTTTATGCTGAAAGAAGTAGGTATCGGTCCTCCGTCAGGAATATCCTGCGAATACAAATGCCACCTGTTCTCAATTTTAGCAGTAAAAACTAATTCATACTGCATTGTTCCTGTTTTGTTATAAGCAAACTCCCAATCAACCGGATCGAGGATTTGCGAATACAAAGCATTTACACTTAAAACCAAAAATAAAATAAGTGTTATGATGTGTGTGTTTTTCATCATTTACTTTGTAATCTCGTCACCAAATTTGTCGAAGAAGTGATATTCCAGGAAATTATAGGTTTGTATTTTTCTTACTTTTATTTTGCACTTATGTTTCACTCGCCACTTTAAACGCGGTGACCAAATACCTTTAGTTATATAAGCCGCAATAATAGGATGCACTTTTAATGTGAGTTTTGACAACTTGAGATCTTTTACAATATTACCAATTTCCTCCTCAAGTTTTTCAGTAAACAGTAATGCAGGAGTTATTTTACCGGAACCCTGGCATGCAGGACATTTTTCTGTTGTAGTAATATTCATCTCAGGTCTTACGCGCTGGCGGGTGATCTGCATAAGTCCGAATCTGGTTAACGGCAGGATATTATGTTTCGCACGGTCGCCCTTCATTTCTTCTTTCATCTTCTCAAACAGCTTGTTCCTGTTTCCGGCAGAAAGCATATCAATGAAGTCAATAACAATTATTCCCCCCATATCCCGCAGACGTAACTGTCTTGATATTTCATTAGCAGCAGCCATGTTAACTTCCAGGGCATTTGCTTCCTGATCATTTCCGGATTTTGAACGATTTCCGCTATTCACATCAATAACGTGTAAAGCTTCAGTGTGTTCAATAATAAGATAAGCCCCATTTTTAAAATTAACCGTTTTACCAAAAAGGGCTTTAATTTGCTTAGTGACTCCGAACTGGTCAAAAACAGGAGTTTTACCAATATAAAATTTAACGATCTTTTCTTTCTCAGGAGCAATAGTTTTAATATATTCTTTTACTTCCCTGTAGAGAGAATAGTCGTTTACATTGATACTGGAAAAATTAACATTCAGGTTATCCCGAAGAAGAGCTGCTGTACGGTTAAGTTCTACTATCATCAATTTCGGGAAAGAAACTTCTTTAAGCTGAAAAAAAGCTTCTTCCCATTTAACAACCAGGTCATGCAATTCTAAGTCAAGAAGTGCCACTTTTTTACCCTGAGCAGCTGTTCTTATGATCACCCCATAATTTCTGGGCTTAATACTCTGCAGAAGCATTTTTAACCTGGTTTTTTCCTCTGGTAATTCCAGTTTCTGAGAAACAGACACCTTATCGGAAAAGGGCATAAGAACAATATTACGACCTGCAAGAGATATTTCAGAACTCAGTCTCGGTCCTTTTGTTGAGATAGGTTCTTTTGTTATCTGAACTATAATAGGCTGATTAACTTTTAGTACATCACTGATTTTCCCATATTTATCAATATCCTTTTCATTTCTGAACCTGTTTAACGACGGGACTTTACCTTTACGACTAATAGCAGTATCGAGATACTTTTTCAATGAAAGGAACTGCGGACCAAGGTCAAGATAATGCAAGAAAGCATCCTTTCCATACCCCACATCAATAAACGCGGCGTTCAGTCCGGGCATTATCTTTTTTACTTTCCCAAGATAAATATCACCAACTGAAAATTTAAGATTAGTCTTTTCTTTCTTAAGTTCAACTAATCGTTTATTCTCAAGAAATGCGCTACTTATCTCAGAAGGAGAGTAATTAATTACCAGATCCTGGCTCACAATATCCTCATGTTAAATTATCAACCTCACTATTTCACAATACTACAACTAACTAAACCTAAAGGCTAACAAACCTTTAGGTTAAATAGTGAAACACATCAATAAATGAATTAGGAAACGGATATTTACTTCCGCTTTTTATGCCTGTTTTTTCTCAGGCGCTTTTTCCGCTTATGCGTTGACATCTTATGTCTTTTCTTCTTCTTTCCGCTAGGCATAAATTCATTAATTTGCGAAGTAATGTTCAGAAATTGCTTCTAATGTTTAACATTATTCTTCACCTTACCAACAAATGTTTTTGAAGGCTTAAAGGCAGGGATAAAATGCTCAGGAATAATTATTGTAGTATTCTTAGAAATATTCCTTGCAGTTTTTTTAGCTCTCTTTTTCACAATAAAACTGCCAAATCCACGAAGATATACATTTTTATCTTTTACAAGTGAATCCTTAACAGTTTCCATGAAAGCTTCAATTGTCTTTTGTACTGTTACCTTTTCAATACCGGTATTTTTCGAAATTTCGTTTACAATGTCTGCTTTTGTCATTTTTTAAAATCTTTAGTTATCAATATTTTACATCGGTTTTAATATCAAGTGTGCAAATATAAAAGATTTCCAACAATAAACGAAATACTTAACTATTTTTTTTACTATTTTTGTAATTATTAATCAGTTGGCAGTCCACAGTTGGCAGTCGGCAGTCGGCAGTCATATATAACATAGTACGAATAACAATTAACAAATTAACGATGAAGAAATCGGCAGTCAGGGTTCTACATAGAAACTCGTAACAATTTTATCATTTACGCATTTAATCATTCAATCATTTATTATTATGTCAATAAACAAAGTAATTCTGGTAGGTAATGTTGGAAAAGATCCTGAAGTAAGATATCTGGACAGCGGTGTAGCCGTTGCTAATTTTCCTTTTGCAACAAGCGAAACATATAAGAATAAACAAGGAGAAAAGGTAACAAACACTGAATGGCACAATATTGTTATGTGGAGAGGATTAGCCGAAGTGGTTGAAAAATATGTAAACAAGGGGTCTCAGCTTTACATAGAAGGAAAGATCAGAACACGGTCGTACGATGACAGGGATGGAAATAAACGTTACATAACAGAAATTGTTGGAGACAATATGCAAATGCTTGGACGTAAAAGTGACAGAAGCAGTATTCCTCCTCCTTCTGAAGAAGACGCCCCCGTTGCAAAATCTGATAATCAGGATATTACAACATCCGATAAGGACAAGGCCACTGGTAATTTCGAGAACCAGGATACTTCAACCACGGAAGAAAATGACGATCTTCCATTTTAGTCCGTTAAATAAGTTATAAACATATATTCATTTAGTTTGGAAACAGATGATCCTTACTCGTGGATGCCGCTAATAAGCAGCAATATTACTTTCCATCCTTTTAACCCAATTATTTTTATCTGGTTAATAGTACTGATCCTGCTTTTTATATGTTCAGCACTTATCTCCGGATCGGAAGTGGCATATTTTTCACTTTCACCTTCAGACATATATAAATTCAAACGCGAAAAAAGCAAGAAATCTAACCGTATCATGAAATTAATTGAAATGCCCGAAAGGTTACTTGGATCTATTCTTATATCTAATAATTTTGTTAATGTCGGGATTGTAATTATATCGAACTATATTATCAACAGGATAGTGGATATGTCTGATGCCAGAGTAATCGGGTTTATTTTCCGGGTGGTAATTATCACCTTCCTGCTCTTGCTATTTGGAGAAATTCTGCCTAAAATATACGCGACACAATTTGCAATTAAATTTGCCAGGTTAATGGCTACACCTCTCACAATTCTTGATAAGATTTTTAAACCAATCAGTCTGGTTCTAATATCATCAACATCCATTATTCATAAAAAGTTTTCTCGTTTAAAGGATGATATTTCCATGGATGATCTGTCTGAAGTTCTCGATCTTCCGTCAACCAAAATAACCGAAGATAAAGAGATTCTTAAGGGCATTGTCCGGTTCGGGAATATTGATGCAAAAGAAATAATGAAAGCAAGAATGGATATTTTCGCTATTAATATTGATACAAAATTCACTGAGCTTTTACCCGAAATTATCTCTTCAGGTTATTCAAGGATACCTGTTTATATTGAATCACTCGACAACATTAAAGGAATGTTGTACATAAAAGACCTGCTTTCCCATATGCACAAACCAAATACTTTCAGGTGGCAATCTCTTATTCGTCCACCCTATTTTGTACCGGAAACAAAAAAGATAAATGATCTTCTTGAAGAATTCCAGGCAAAAAAGATTCATATGGCAATTGTTCTGGATGAATACGGAGGAACATATGGATTAATAACACTTGAAGATATTTTGGAGGAGATTGTTGGTGAAATTACAGATGAATATGACGAGGAGGAACCAACTTATAAAAAACTTGGTGAAAATGTTTTTCTTTTTGAAGGAAAAACACAACTTAATGATTTTTATAAGATTACCGGATCAGAAATTGATGTTTTTGATAAAGTAAAAGGCGAAGCTGATACACTTGCCGGACTTATTCTTGAATTAAAAGGGGAAATTCCTATGAAGGATGATGTTATCAAGTACAGCAATTTTGTATTCAACGTTACATCGGTTGATAACCGTCGCATTAAAGAAATAGAAGTCAGGATTGAAGGTTTCTTAAAGACTGAAAATGAAAAAAAACAATAGCACATCAACCATACTATTCCTGTTAACTTTTGTAATATTTGGGGGTCTGTTTGGCGGAACATCATGTAAAAAACAGACTGTTCCCAAACCACGGGGATATTTCAGGATCGACCTGCCTCAAAAGAGGTACCATCTTTTTGATTCAGTATGCCCCTATAGTTTTGAGTACCCGGTTTATTCCAAAATAGCAGCTGACACCGATTTTAATACTGAACCATGCTGGATAAACATACTATACCCGGCATATAATGCTAATATCCATATTAGCTATAAACAGGTACATAATAACCTTGACGAAATGGTTGAAGATGCTCACACACTGGTTTATAAACACACAATTAAAGCTGATGCTATTAACGAAGAGATATTTCAAAATCCTGAAAAAAATGTTTTTGGTATCTTATACGACATTCACGGTGATGCTGCTTCATCTGTCCAATTCTGGTTAACAGACAGTACAGATCATTATTTAAGAGGCGCCTTGTATTTCATGGTTGAGCCTGCGGAAGATTCTCTTGCTCCTGTAATAGCTTTTATCAAAGAAGATATAATGCACTTGATAGAAACTATGAACTGGAAATAATAAATCCCGGATTTGGTGATATTTTTTTATTAACTTGCCCCGGTTTTTCTGAAAAAAAAGGATTCTTTATCATGGGAATGATCCTGAAAAAAAAACTGGAAGATGGAAGTATACTGGGAATATGGGAGATTACTGAAGATATTAATGTACTCCTTGACCAGGTTAAACTTTCTGACACTGAACTTGATCGTTTTAACGGATTCCTTAGTCATGCACGAAAACTTGAATTCCTGAGTGTACGGGCACTATTAAGGAAAATGGTTAATTCCAAAGCAAAAATCATATATAATGGTAACCGGAAGCCTTATCTTAATGATGGTTCCCATAATATTAGTATTTCTCATTCAAAAAACCTCACATCAATACTTCTGAATAAAACTAAAAGAGTTGGAATTGATCTTGAATATATGTCCCACAGGATCAGGAAAATTGCTCATAAGTTCATTAACGACAATGAATCGATCAATAAGAATGATCTCACTGAGAAATATCATCTCTATATTCACTGGTGTGCCAAGGAGGCACTATATAAGGTATGTGACAAGAAAGATATTAATTTCAGACTAAATCTATTCATTAAACCATTTCCTGTAAATAATAAAGGTGTTATTAAGGGTAAAGTTAACAGTGAAAAGATTAACGAAGAATTTGATTTGAATTATTTCAAATATGATAATTATATTATCGTCTATACAAGTAAAGATTAATTTATGATCTACGATTGGATAGTTAAGCAGGTATTAAATGAAAAAAAAATATTTGCCCTTCTTCTTGATCCTGATGAATATAATGACCGGTCACTAAAGCACACTTTAACAGAAGCCGGCAAAACAGAAACAGATTTTATTCTTGTTGGTGGCAGCCTTGTCTCTACTCCTGTCGCCCCCTTTATTCAAAAAATAAAAGAGAATTCAGAAATACCTGTTTTACTTTTCCCCGGCAACTTGCTTCAAATCAGCGATAATGCTGATGGAATACTGTTTTTATCTCTTATTTCGGGTCGTAATCCTGATTTGCTTATCGGTAATCATGTTGCAGCTGCTTCAATGATAAAAGGTTCGGGGATGGAAGTAATTTCGACCGGGTATATCCTTGTTGAGAATGGAAAATCCACTTCGGTTGAATATATCAGCAATACCAAACCTGTTCCATCTGATAAACCGGATATTGCATCAGCCACAGCTATTGCCGGAGAAATGCTTGGTTTCAAGCTAATTTATCTTGAAGCCGGTAGTGGTGCACAGCATCCTATAAAAACAGAAATAATTACCCGTGTAAAAAAGAACATTGAAGTACCTCTTATTGTTGGCGGCGGTATCAGAAATACTGAAGATGCTAAAAATATACTAAATGCCGGCGCTGATATTATTGTTATTGGAAATGCAATTGAGAAAGATACTTCCTTTCTGAAAAAGGTAAGCGACATCACAAAAAAATGGGGTTCATAACTTAATTGCACTTAAGCACAACTTCAATCTGATATTTAGCACCCTCAGCATAATCACCAAACATTGCTTTTTTAAAGGCAGAACATGCTTCACTTTTATTGTCAAGACCAATATAGGCATTCCCCATCTCGTAGAATATCCCTGCTTTCTCAGTATCTCCACCATTTTCAAATCCTTCAGCTCTCTTAAGTGTTTGCACTGCTAATTCGTACTGCTTTTTAGAATTATAGATTTTTCCCAACTGAAAATATACCATTGGATTTTTTGATCCATATTCAACAGCACTTTTAAAACATGTTTCAGCTTCAGCCATATTTTCAGCCTGGAGAGATGTAACAGCTTTATTAAAATAATAGGTTCTGAGCACTTGCTCAGCCGTATTTGCAATTTTAATATTGTTACTAGCAAACCCAACCTCAATTGTTTTAGAAAGAGAAGCTTTCATATTTGTCTCATCACCAAGACCTTTATAAATTAATCCTTTGGATAAATATGCTTTGGTCAGGTTAGGATTCAATTCAACTGCCATATCCAGGTTTTCCAAGGCTTCCTGTGGATTTTGTTTCATCAGTGAATTCCCCAGGACCATATAGAGTTGCGGAACAATTTTATTTGCTTTCGCCAATACATTACTGTTGTTGTATTTATCAGCTATCTCTCCGGTTTTTTTAAACCTTTCAATAGCTTCTTCAATTTTTTTCTGCTTATACGATCCCATTGCCATTTTATAATGCAATCCGGGCAATTGGGTTTCAGCAAGAACACGTGTTTCCTCTGCTTCATCACCTACAGCATCACATAATTTGATGCATTTGTTAAATGCTTCAATTGCTCCCCCGGGATCGGATTTTATTAACTGTGCTCCTTCATTATAGGCTGAAATTGCATCGTTGTTTGTCTGCGAAATTCCAGTAAACGGGACCAAAATAAAAGCTGACACAATAATTAAAAATAGTTGCTTATACTTCATCATAACAAATAATTTTATTAAACATATTTTATTTAAGAATGCAAATATATAAAAAAGATAATTTAAATCTAATATTCAATAAAAACAGGCTTAACCTGAATTATTCACAAATTTCTTCTTTACTACATCAAAAATCACATAATTATAACAAATCAGCCGATAGTTTAGTCGGCGGTCTTCAGTCTACAGTCGGCAAAAAAATAAAATTTTTGGCATTAAAATTATCAACTAATTGCAGATTGCCGACTGCCAATTGCCGACTATGACTGAAGATTTTATTCATTCTAAATTTTTTATTTTCCTGCCCGAACGACTGGCGTAGTTCAGTCGGGCGGGTGTCTTTTATCTTCTGTATGAATAATGCAAGTTAAATATTAATACACAAAAATTATTCCAAAATACAGTGATAATCAGTTTTTGCAAATGCAATTTTCTTATTCTCTTTTGCCAGTTTAACCATTCCTTCTCTTTCATATATCCTGCTTAATCCTGCATATGCCAGAGCGATGTAAGTATCTACCCGAGGATTGAACTCAACAGCCATCTTAATACCTTTTTTATATAATTTTTCAGACACTTCGTAGTTGTAGTTAACGAGTTCTTCTATCATCCCATTAAAAATCAATTCCATCATTTGTGCAAAATCATCTGATTTTTTTTGCTGTTCAAGTATTGGTATTAGTTCAGCCGCTTTCTCATAATCATTAACAACAAAAAGATTAAAAATCAAATGAACAAGATAAAAAGTGTTATCCGGGTATAATTCATGCAGTTGCTCTGCATAATTCAAAGCCATTTGAGGATTGCATTCGTAACTCAAATAAATATGATGTAAAAAGAACAGCCCCTCAGCTTTCATAAAAACTGAATTGTTTGCTATCCAATTAAGTTCCTTTAGCCCTTCAATCCGGCTACCTTTGTGAAGAAATATCAACAAAGGTTTATAAGCCGGATGAGTTTCAGGATATGCTTCAATATAATAACTATAAAGACCCGTAAAAAACTTATATTCCTCAAAAGCATCTCTTAAATCAAAAGCTTTCACTACACGCCTATAGGAGTAAGGAATATGTTTTATTACCTTCATAATCTGATCATTGTCAGCATAATACATCATCTGCATTGCATGAGCAACAAGACTAAAGAAACTGCCTTCGATATAATCATCCCTGCTTTTCATCACTTCATCAGATAACACGGCACATTTATTCATCTTTTGGATAAACATATTCACTGCGTCTGAATTATTTGGACTAAGAGGAGCATTTTGCCAAAAAATATTTAGCCCCTCGAGAAACGGGACAACCGGATGGTTAGGAATTTCATCTTCAATTATCCTGAACAAGGAATCTGCTTTTTCAAATTCGTAGTTATACATACAATCCAGCCCTTGCTCAATTCCGGCTAATATAACTTCGTTCCCTATAAGCTTGTCCTGTCCCCCGGCTACTGAGAAATAAACAGAAGTTATTATGAAAAAAAACAGAAACCTTCGCATATTAATTATATTTTTAATAACTATTCATCTTCCATCTTCACCTCATTTCCTCATTCCCCCATCACCTCATTTCCCCCTCTTCCCTACTCATCTTACTCAACTTACTCAACTACTCACCTTTACTTAACAACCTCCTGTATTGGATCGGCAGTACTCGCGTTTGGATAAGGAATATTAAGCATATAGGATAATGTAGGTGCTATTTCGATAATATCCACCCTGTGGTGAATTACATTTCGAAGGACTTTCCACCCATACCAAATAAGCGGTACATGAACATCGTATGACCAGGCAGAGTTATGTTCAGCAACATTCCCATTCGCTTCAATCCATCCGGGTTTCAGATTAATAATTACATCTCCCGACCTTGCCTGATTAAAGCTATTCCGGATCTTTTCATTAATTCCCCCTGTGAACTGTGTTGTTTGCAAAGTTGAAGATGTAACCGTATTAGCAACACCCGAAAACTGGATAATAAAACCGGCTACCCTGGTTTGAAAATCCTCAAGTGATAACCGGGAATCTTCAATTAAGTTGCGATTCAGGAATATTTGCTGTCCATGATAACCAAGTACCCAGTCACCTTCTCCATAGGTAATATTTAAATAACTTTTTAAAAGTGAAATAGCCTTTAATGAAGCAAATTTGCCTGTAGTAAGACCTTTACTTTCTAATAACTGCGGGGAAGCAGATATCCCATGTGCAGCAGTAAGATAAACCAGGATGTTCTCCTTTCCAAAGGTATCTTCAAGGAAATCAAGCAAATGTGCAAGGTCCCTGTCCAATACAAGGAAAGCATCCTCCATTTCTACAGAATTTGGCCCAAAAGCATGTCCAATAAAATCCAATACCGAAAAACTTATAGCAATCATATCAGTAATATCATCCTTCCCGAGTTCTTCCTCCATAATTGCTGTAATAGCAAAATCTTTAACGTATGTATCACCAAAAGGGGTATATCTCAAAACAGAATAATCTCTTTTATTCCTGTTTATCCTGCTAAGTATATTCAGATCGTATGGAAAATTTTTCTGATTTTTTATTCCTTTTTCATATCGACTTGTATCCGGCTGGCTTTCAGTGTATTCGCCAATCGGAAAAAGAGGCTTCCATATCTGTTCAAGATAAATATCAGGCAAAGCTTTATTATTGAATTCATTAACCCAACCAGGCAGAGAGTCTATATAGAAACTGCTGGTCATCCATGTACCGGTCTTATCATCATACCAATAAGCACCATCAGCTATATGTCCTGTTGATAAAATGGCAGCATGAGGATCCATACCAATACCTATTATTTTGGAACGGGAATTATTAAATATTTTAAGCTCATCGGAAAAGGTAGAAGGCAACAAGTTAGCAGGAGAATTTTGTCCGGTTTCAAAACTACCACCAACAGGCAGCATCTGTACATCAGAAGTGGCATAAATCTTTTTATTCAGCAACCTGTTAAACCAGACGTCAGAAACAATACCATGTTCAGATGGATATGAACCGGTGGAGATAGTTGAATGTCCCGGAGCTGATTGTGTGAACAGATAATTGTAACGGGCATTCCTGCAAAAAGAACCTCCGTTAATCAACCTTTTGAATCCTTTGTCACTTAGTTTATCCCAGTACCTCGGCAGGTATTCATACCGCATCTGTTCAATCACAATTCCAACTATTAGCTTTGGCTTCCCGGAAGGAATTTTCGGTCCTGACTGAGCTGTGATATTAAAAACAGATGCAAAAAATAAAATAATAAAATAAAATAAATTCCCGGCTTTAAGCATTGTTAGTGATTTAAGATTTTTTCTATTCTGATTTAATAAATTTCTTCACCCATACATTGTTGTTATTTCTGAGGCGAATGAAATAAATACCTTCACTTAGTTCATTCACATCAGTTTTAACGACTGTTCCCTCATATAGAACGCTAATATTGTCTATGCAACGTAAAATTTTCCCATCAATACTGATTATTTCAACTGTAAATAATCCGGGTATTTCCGTTTTTATTTCGATATGCAGTATTCCGGACACCGGATCGGGGTAAAGATTCAGCATTTGCTGTTCATCAAATAATTCTTCTGTTATCCCGTATCCTATTGGCACCAGTTGTATCTGGGTATAGGTTGTTTTATAATTTTCCACACTGACACTGTCAATTCTTTTTTCCTGATACCCGTCAGATGTGATCTGTAAATTATATTTCCCTCCGGCAAGCAACCTGATAAATTCTCCTGTAATCGAATCGGAGTACACATGCGAGCTGTCCTTTTCATGTTCCTCAATCCATATCTTGGCAAGTAATGGTTGCCCTGTAACAGAATCGGTAACTTCGCCATGTATTCCATACAAGGCATGGGAGATATAATTCAGAAACGACCGGTAGTTATAATTCCAAAGATTATCCAGGTCATTTACAGGAGTTATGTATGAATTATCAAGTTCAATTGTTACTTCCCTGCCCTGAATAAAATAGGTTACCCAATCCTGTCTGCCACCGTTGATCATATACCAGTCAGCACCATTAGTAATCCCATTATCAAAACCTGTCATATAGCCGGAACTATATTGATGAACTGTATCGGCATATTCGCGGGAAATAAATTTGAACCATGAATCATCAGCATGCCGTTGGGTCCAGGTATCCCAGGGATAATTTACTACTTCAGCTCCCGAGTGAAAATTTGCCGATATTACAAAATTGTGTTTTGTCATAAACTCCATCATTGAAGTTGTTTCCGGCTGGTATTCACGTCCATCCGGATGTGGACCATCTTGCGGATCAGGAAAGTTCCGGTTCAGATCTGCTGAATTTGCATTCCGGCGGGTAGCACCATAAACGGTATTGTTACCACCGGCATATGTGCCATCAGGATTTGCAAGTGGATTGATCCATATCTGAAGACTGTCAATAAGGGATGTAACCCGTGTTTGGCTGGAATAATTTTCAAGCAGATAATCTATCAATCTGAGCATCAGGACATATCCTCCGGTTTCATCACCATGCATTGTTGATGTAAGAAATGTTTCCGGTTCATTTTCAAATTCAGAAACATTATCAGAAATTTTCACACCCAGAATAAGTCTGCCTTCAACGCTATATCCTATTGTATCGATTTTGCAGATATCGGGGTAATTTATAGCAAAAGCGTGCATTAATGAATCATATTCTTCATAGGTAGGATAGGTTTGCCAATCTTCAACAACACCTTTATAATCCCCCGG
>JAUXED010000161.1 GCA_030618105.1 Bacteroidota bacterium
TTACTCTAACATATATAAGATTTTAAGAAAATGAAGAATTGGAATCCCATCATCCACCCAAACCAAAAAACCCGGTTTCTGTAAGAAATCGGGTTTCTTTTTTCAATGCTTTGAAAGCCTGTTTATATCAAAAACCCCAGTACCAGGTAAAGAAGTGCTGTGATAAGTCCTGCAGTTAAGGCATAGGGAAGCTGCGTTTTGACATGATCGATATGATCACTGGCTGAAGCCATGGATGAAATTATTGTGGTATCGGATATAGGAGAGCAATGATCGCCGAAAACACCTCCGCCCAGAGCAGCAGCAATAGTCATATATACATTGGCATCCATGGTCTGTGCCACCGGAACAGCAATGGATATCATAATAGCAAATGTGCCCCAGGAAGTGCCGGTTGAAAAAGCAATGAAACAACTTACCAGGAAAATAATAAAAGGCACCAGGTGAGGTGACAACCATCTTTCCGAAACAGATGCTATATATTGTCCGGTACCCAGATCATTACATAAATTGCCGATAGCAAAAGCAAGTACCATCAGGAATGATAAAGGAATCATCCCTGACATACCTTTTAATGCAAGATCAATCAGTTCTTTTCCTGTAAGCAACTTTTGAACTGCATACAGAACCGAGCTTACAAATAATGCAATAATAACAGAATATAATACGGAAGCGGCACCGGAAGAGTGTCCGATAGCTTCAAATACCATGGAAAAAAATGTTTTCCCTTCAAGGTTTTCCACTCCATTCCAACCGGTATAAATCATCATTAATGGCATTGTCAGCACCATTACCAGGACCGGAACAAGCATATTTACAGCTCTTGGCGGAATACCTTTTTTCGACTCCAGAAAAGTAATTTCTGAAGAAATCATGGGTTTGGCATTATCTGCCAACACTTTTCCCTCAGTAATAGCCCGGTTTTCCGCCTTCCGCATTGGCCCGTAATCTTTTTTGCTCAGGATAATATAAAACACCAGAACAACTGCAATAATTGGATAAAAATTAAAAGGAATTGCCTTAAAAAGAACAGGAAAAGGATGCTCAAAACCCTGCAGTATCAGTAATCCCATAATAAAACCTCCCCATGCATTTATAGGAACCAGGATACTAGACGGAGCCGAAGTGGAGTCGGCCAGATAAGCCAGTTTTTCGCGTGATATTTTTAATTTATCGCAAATCGGGCGGTAAAGAGCACCTACTGTAAGAGCCGATATATTTGATTCGACGAAAATGATCAGGCCGGTCAATGCAGCCAATACCTGCACCTTCATTCTCATCCACCCTGAATTTTTACCGGTTGCATTCTGCAGGTAATCATTTACCCCGAGTATAAATCCTTCTACCCCACCCGATCTCTGGATAAACGCGATCAAAGAGCCAATCAGGAGTGTAAATATAATTGTCTGAGTACTGCTCTCATTTTGAAATACATTCACAATAGCCTTCACAGTGTCAAATGTTCCTGCTATTATGTTTCCCCCATTTATAATAACCCAGCCCAGCCAGATACCAAATACCAGTGAAACATACACCTGCTTTGTGCGAATAGCAAGTATAATTGCAATAATGGGGGGAATAAGTGACCAGAAACCAAAATTTTCCATAACAAAAAGAGACTGTTAAAAAGTACAAAAATGATATTTTTTATTTATTATCTCATCTAGTGCCAGGTGCTGGGTACTGGGTGCCAGGTGCTGGGTGCTCGATTCATATTGAAAAAAACTTGCTAAATTTATAAAATAATTCATTCTTTTTTTCAATGCAATAACTTTTAAATTTTATATCATGAAAAAGTCCGGGAAAATTTATTCCGCCATCAAACACATACCACGATTAAATTTCTCTATACTTCCCACCCCGCTTCATAAGCTGGATAACCTGAGCAATAAATGGAACAGGAACCTCTATTGTAAACGGGATGATATGACAGGTTTTGCTTTCGGAGGAAATAAGACACGGAAACTGGATTACCTGATAAAAGATGCCCTGACGAAAGGTTATGACAGCATTGTAACATTTGGCAGTAATCAATCAAACTGGTGCAGGATGACCAGTGCAGCAGGCTCGGTCTGCGGTATGAATGTACACCTTATTCTTGCCGGGGTAAAACCCGAAAAACCAACTGCTAATATAAAACTGGATTTATTATGCGGGGCTAAAATCATTCATATTGACACTGAAGAAGAACATTTGCTGGAAGAAGCTTCATTGGAACAGGTAGAAAAACTGAAAAAAGAGGGATATAAGCCGTATTATCTGTCTGTTGGTGGTTCAAATGCACTGGGTGCACTTGGATATGTTAATGCCTTTTGCGAAATCCTTGAATTCAGTGAAAAAACCGGTATCTGTTTTTCAAAAATAATTGTTGCAGTAAGTTCGTCAGGAACCCAGGCAGGACTGGTAGCAGGGCAACTGGTTAGTGGATGGGAAGGATCAATTGTCGGAATATCTGTATCAAAAAAACGTGAAGAACAGCAAGAAAAAGTACTGCAGGTGGTTATGGATACTTGCCAATTGATGAATATACCATGTGATACGGACATAGCAAAAAAGTTTATAACTGTTGACGATAACTACCTTGGAGAAGGTTACCGGATGAATACAAAAGATTGTGAAAAGGCAATAGAATTATTCGCCGGAGAAGAAGGAATTTTCCTTGATGAAGTATATACAGGAAAAGCAGCTGCCGGCTTTTTAGATTACCTGAACAAAGGAATGATCAGTAAATCTGAAAATGTCCTGTTTATACATACAGGAGGTGCTGTTCAATTGTTTGAATAAGAAGAGCGACTCACAATTCTTTCATATGAACCAGAATATTGTATTTTTGTATCTTTTGATTACATAATAATAAATTATTATAATTTCATTTATGGGTATTTTGATCCCCCTGATCCTGATCTCTATTAGCTGTTTAATTATTGGAAAATCGGCAAATAGTTTTACAACAGCATCCAACTTTCTGGGAAGAAATCTTTCAAAAGGCATAAAAGGAGCTACTATTAACGCCATAGCCAGCTCAATGCCTGAACTTCTAACCACCATATTTTTCCTTTTCTATCTTAATGATATTGATGGGTTTTCAGGAGGTATCGGAATCACTGCCGGAAGCGCAACATTTAATATAATGATTATTCCTGCACTTGTATTTATTGTTGTATTAATGAAGAATAAAAAAATATCAATATCGAAAAGGACTTTGTTAAGAGACAGTATATTTCTATTTATTACAGAGCTGGTATTTATAAATATTATTAGCAGACAGACTATTTATTGGTGGCACGGATTAATTTTTGTTTTGCTCTATCTGGCTTATATTATGTATATGTTTATCCCAATATTTGGGAATAACCGTAATCATTTCAAAACCCAAAGAGAAATAACTGTATTTTATAACCCTGATAAAAACTCATCCTCATCTTTAAGGAACCTGCTTCTTCTAAATTTGGATAAATTAATAATCGGCAA
>JAUXED010000172.1 GCA_030618105.1 Bacteroidota bacterium
ATTGAATACTAAAATGTTAATTTCTTCATTTCTTTATTTTCGCATTTCCTCATTTTCGCATTTCCTAATTAAATATCTTTCAGCAGAACATTAGATGGTGAGTTTTCAATAGTTTGCTCGAAATCTTCCACCACTCCGGTAATCTTCAGGTATTCTTTACTACCGACAGAAGTCATCTTTTTCATACCTTTATTCTCCAGGTTCTTCAGGACTGAATGCACCGTAATGGTATGAATGTCCTTACCCGGTTGATATGCTTTTTCTTTTGGATTTTGTCTAAGTGTTTCGGAGAAAATTCCTGCTTCAGTAAGCTCAAATGTAATATTCCTTACAACTCTGACAGGGATCTTCAGTTCTCTTGCCAACTGATAAGATGTAAAAGGACTATCGCCTTTTTCGAAAATTTTTATCACAAAATTAGCAACAAGTAATGTCAGAATGCGCTTCAACCTATAACTAATATTTAATGAATCATACTCAAACTCGTATCTTGCCACATTCTGTTTTGCGAATGATATTTCCGCTCCAAGAAGCACTATCAGCCAGCTGAGCTGTAGCCAGATAAGAAACAATGGAAGGGCGGCAAAACTACCATACAATGCGTTGTATCTTGAAACACCGATCTGGAAATATACATACCCCCACTGCGACAATTGCACAAGGGTGCCGGCAATAATACCACCAACCAGTGCCGAGGTAAAGTTCACCTTAGTATTAGGCATAGCCATATAAACGATAGTCAGAAGAAACCAAATAAGAAAATAGGGTATAAAATGAAGGAAAAAGTTTATCACCGGTTTAATCTGACCCAGCAAAGCAACTTCTGTTGTAATCAGGTCAATTTGTGAGGTAATGAATACATTAGCACTACTTGCAACAAAAAGGAATATCGGGGCAATGAGCATAATAGAAAAGTAATCGGTGAACTTTCTTACAAATGGTCTTGATTTCTTTACCTGCCAGATACCGTTAAATGACCGTTCAATATTACTAAGCAGCCCCATTACAGTCCAAAAAAGGATAATAAGACCGATACCTGCAATTACACCTCCTTTAACATTCTCGAGGTAATTTCTTGCCATATTAACTATCCAATTCAATGCTTCCTCATGTCCCTGGAATCCTTTAATAAGTTCCGCTTCGAGTTTGTTCTGAAACCCAAAACCTTTAGCTATCCCGAATATCATTGCCACGGTTGGCACAACTGAAAGAAGTGAATAGAAAGTAAGAGCTGAGGCTCTCAACGAAACTTTGTCTTCAGAGAAACCACGAAGAGCAAGCATAATGATCCTTAACTGTTTGATCAGGAATAATTTTACACCGGAGACCTCATAAAGAGGCATTTTCCATATCCCGACAGTAAGAAACTCGACCAGGATTTTGTTAAATTGGCTCAGTTTTTTCATGTTTCAATTTATAGAAATTTCAAAATTACTCGTTGATTGATTATGCATTAGGCTAAGGCTAAGGCTTTTAACTGCACATAATAAACTTTTCAGCTTTTATTCAGACAGTTTTTAATTTTATTCCAGGTCAATTCAATATCCTGGTCAAGTCCTATTGACATTCTAACCAGTCCCGGGGAAAGTCCCATTTCCTTCTGTGTTTCGATAGGTACTTCAGAAGATGTTGAAGTGCCTGAGTTACTAAACAGGGTTTTGAAATAACCAAGACTAACAGCCAGGTAACCTACCCCGTCATCCTGCATTGCGGTCATCAACTTTCCTGCGTTTTCAGTGGTTTCCATATCCAAAGTCAGAATACCCCCAAACCCATAATCCTTATTCATCATTTTTTTGAAAGTCTTATGCTGCGGATGATCCGGCAAACCGGGATATTTGACTTTTAATCCTTTTTCCTTCATTTTTTTTGCGAGATACATAGCGTTCTCACTATGTTTTTTCATACGTATATGCAGAGTGAACAGGTTCTTACGAATGGAAGATGATCGCATAGTATCCAGTACAGGTCCGAGCAACATAGCAGTTCCTGAGTGAACATCAATAAGTGAATCAAGGAATTCATCAGAACTGCAGATTGCACCGGCTACACAATCGTTCTTTCCATTTATAAATTTTGTGAGACTATAAACAACTACATCAGCTCCCAAAAGGTGGGGAGAAAAGATCATTGGTGTAAAAGTATTATCCACAACAAGTTTTAGCCCGTTTTTCTTTGATATCTTTGTTAGTTCAGAAATATCACTTACCTGAAGCAGAGGATTTGTAAGAGTCTCGGTAAATATCATTCGGGTATTGGGTTGAATCGCCTGTTCAACAGCCTTAAGGTCAGTGATATCAACAAAAGTTGTTTCTATCTTATATTTAGGAAGCCAATTCTTCAGGAATGCATATGTACCGCCATAGGTAGTAATGCTTGAAATAATATGATCACCTGAATTACAGATCTGCAGAATTGCAGAGGTAATAGCTGCCATTCCCGAACCGGTAACCCATCCTGCTTCAGTACCCTCCATAGCTGCAAGACAGGAAGAAAGTACCTGATTGGTCGGGTTCCAGTGTCTGGAATAGAGAAAACATCCTTCAGTTTTACCTTCAAAAGTATCAGACATTAATTCTGCCCTGGAAAAAGCAAATGTTGCAGAATCGGATATCGCCGGGTTAACACCATCGTAAGCACTCAGGTTTATACTCTGCTGTAGTTTTGCTGCCGGATCAAATTTCATATTGTTTAGTTTAGGGTATATTTTGGGCACAAGTTATAGGTAATTGTTCAAATCTGCAAGGGAAAAGAAAGGGAATAGAGGGGATAAAGGGGATAGAGGGGATAAAGGGAATAGAGGGAATAGAGGGGATAGAGGGGATAAAGGGAATAGAGGGAATAGAGGGGATAGAGGGGATAGAGGGGATAGAGGGGATAGAGGGGATAGAGGGGATAGAGGGGATAGAGGGGATAGAGGGGAT
>JAUXED010000183.1 GCA_030618105.1 Bacteroidota bacterium
AGTTCTTCAACAGCAACAGGAATTATTTTAGTTTCACCTATTGATGTAATACAGACAAAATGAATCATGTCCTTATTCTTCTTTTTGTCTTTGCCGATAACAGAAGCTAAACGAGCATAGTCATGTTTTGTTTGATCAATTAAGTTCAGATCTGATAATAGTTTTTCTATCTGCCCGGCTTCTTTTTTATTAAGTAATCCATTTTTAACTGAAATATCTGAAGCTATTATCATCCCCAGGCTCACCGATTCCCCGTGTGTCAACCCGAAAACACTCTCAATTGCATGACCAAAAGTATGCCCGAAATTCAATATTCGCCGGTATCCCTGCTCTGTTGGGTCTTTACGAACCACACCTGCTTTTATTTTTATTGAATTGCTAACAACTTTTGTCAGAAAAGCTATTTCCCTGTTCTCTATTTCATCCAGGTGATTACTCAAAAAGTTAAATAATTCCCGGTCCTTAATTACCCCATACTTCACAACCTCGGCAAAACCCGACCGGTAATCCTGTTCCGGGAGGGTTTTAAGCATACCCGTATCGCACAATACAAATTCAGGCTGCCGGAATGAGCCCAGCATATTTTTGTACCCCCGGTAATTCACTCCTGTTTTTCCGCCAACACTGGCATCCACCTGGGAGAGAAGTGTTGTGGAAACATAACCAAAACTCAGACCTCTCATAAATATTGAGGCAACAAATCCGGTGATATCACAAACCACCCCTCCTCCTATCCCGAGGATAAAACTGCCGCGATCAACACCAAGTCTGATGAATTCATCGGTTATTTCACTGACAGTATCTATTGTTTTTGATTTTTCACCTGTACCAATTGTTATCACCGGGAAACCGGAAAAGTTGTCCTTAAACAGACGGGAAACATTTTCATCAGTGATAATTATTACCCTATCGTGAGGCAGATACTTTTTAACATTCCCCAAAGATTCACCTACAAGTATCCTGGAAGAACCAATTTCCGACTTAATAATATATTCCTGCATAGAAAGATTATTGATTTACCGACAGGCTAAAGATAATAACTTTGAAGATTGTGTCCACTCTGAAAAGTATTTTTTCATTATTTCGATTTCCCATTTGATCTCATCACAGCATTCTGCCAGTTAATTGATTCCTCATGGATCGCTGTATAAATTTTCATGATAAAATTCCTGCTAAGTCCTTTTACCATGCCTGTTGTAACGCGATCGTCAACAATCTCTGACCACCTTTTAGTTTGGAGAATTGTCACATTTTTCGATTTCTTAAATCTGCCAATCTGTTCAGATATTTCCATCCGGTTCTGTAATATCTCAATCAGGGACTTATCAAACCTGTCAATTTTAACCCTTAATGATTCAAGAATATCATTCAATCCGTTACCATTTATTTCCGGTTTCCGGATTACAAGTGAATCAATAAGCTTACCTAAAGCTTCCGGAGTTATTTGTTGATTGCTATCGCTTAACGCCTTATCCGGATCGATATGAGATTCAATAAACAAACCGTCAAAATCCAGATCCATTGCTTTCTGGGATATATCCTGCAACAGGTCACGTCTTCCGCAAATATGACTCGGATCGTTAATAAGAGGAAGTTCCGGTATTCTTCTTTTAAGTTCAATAGGTATTTCCCAGTGTGGAGTATTTCTGAATTTTGTTTCATGAAAGGTTGAAAATCCACGATGTACAGCAACTATCTTTTTTATTCCTGCCTTATTAATTCGTTCAATAGCCCCAATCCAAAGACCAATATCAGGATTGATCGGGTTTTTGATAAAAACCGGAATATCTGAACCACGAATTGCATCGGCAATCTCCTGCACTGCAAATGGGTTAGCAGTTGTCCTTGCTCCAATCCATAAAACATCAATACCTGCATCCAGAGCCATTTTTACATGGAGAATATTTGCCACTTCTGTTGCTGTAAGCATTCCGGTTTCCTCTTTTACTCTTCTGAGCCATGGAAGAGCTACTGTTCCCATTCCTTCAAAAGAATCAGGTCGCGTTCTGGGTTTCCAGATACCTGCCCGGTAAACCTGAACTCCATGCCTGGCAAGTTTTACTGCCGTTTCAATAACTTGTTTTTCATTCTCTGCGCTGCACGGTCCTGAAACCAGGAATGG
>JAUXED010000022.1 GCA_030618105.1 Bacteroidota bacterium
GGTATCTGTTACTCGCTCCCACAAAAACCCATGGCACAAACCCGCTCGTGAACTTCCATGTGAAAAAATCCGGATACTGTTGCGCAACCGTTATTTAATCATTTTTATTTGTGCATTAATAATACATGGAAGTTTCATGTTTTATTGATTTTCTGATTATGTATATAATTCAATTACTTTTTGCTTTATTTCTTCAAGAGGGAAATTTTCAGGATCAAGAATATAATTTATACATATACCGTCTAATAAGGCTCCGAATAATCGTGTTTCGATTTTGGGATTTTTAAAATTGTTTCTTTCAAAATAATTCTCAAGTATTTTGAAAACAGGATTAACTATCTCCCAAAATTTTTCACCAACTATTTTTAATACCTGTGGTTGGGATAGTACTGAAAAGTATATTTTCCAAAAGGAAATATCTGTTTCTATTATACAGAAAGTTTCTTCAATAAAAAATTTCAATTCTGTTTTTGTAAGAACACCATCATGGTCAGGATCAAATAATACAAGGAATTTATTGATGCCCTGAAACACCACTGAACGCAATAGATCTTCTTTGCTTTTGAAATAATTATACATTAACCCTTTTGAAATCCCTGCCTCTACAGATATCATATTTATAGAAGTGTCGAAAAACCCATGTTTTGCAAAAAGCTTTAAAGCTGATTCCATGATCAGTTTCCGTTTTGATTCCCGCATTTCCTCAAACTGCTTTGATGTTCTTGGCGCCATACATTTGTTGTTTTTTTCCGATCTTTGCTGTGATAAAATGTTGCCGGGTTCTGTTTTTGACTGACCGGCAAGTCAAAGATAAATCATTAAGTACGCGATTGCAAATATTTTTATAACTATTTTTATTCTTACACCATAACAGGTTTATATACAGACATGAAATAAATTTGCATAATTATTGAAAGTAACTTTTTGCTACTTAATATCGTCCTAACAACGAATATTGATATCAATGACCACGGAAGAATACAACAGATGTGTTGATGATTTCTCTGACAATGTGTACCGCTTTATCTTAAAAAACCTCAGGGATGAGGACAAAGCAAAAGATGTTGTACAGGATACGTTTGAGAAAATGTGGGTAAAAGCAGCAGATATTTCCTACTTAAAAGCCAAATCATATCTGTTTTCAGCAGCTTACCACACTATGATAGACATGATAAGGAAAGATAAACGCCAAACACATTTTGAAAAGGTCAATCCGGAAGATCATTCACACACCGAACAATATAGTGATTTGAATGAAATTTTACATCGTGCGTTAGATCAACTGGCTGAAAACCAACGCTCAGTAATAATGCTTAGAGATTATGAAGGATATTCATACATGGAAATTTCCAAAATTACCGGATTTAGCGAGTCACAGGTAAAAGTATATATATATCGCGGAAGACAATATTTAAAAAAATATATTGGACATATTGAGACTTTGGTTTAACCAGCGTTATTCATGCAAAAGATAAAGGACAAAAATATAAATTTTAGAATGAATAAACTCTTCAGTTTACAGTCGGCAATCGGCAGTCAGCAATTTGAAGACCAAAATATTTATTTTTTTGCCGACTGTGGATTGTGGACTGCCCGCCCGGATGACTCCGGTCGGACGGGCTGACTGATTAGTAACTATTAATTATGTGATTATTGATGTTGTAAAGAAGAAATTTGTGAGTAATTCAGATTAAATACATTATGGACATTAACAGAAACAATTACGAATCATTTTTCATGGATTACTTGGATGGGAAAATGTCCCCTGATCAGGTTATTAAGCTAATGTCCTTTCTTAAAGAAAACCCTGACCTGAAAACAGAGCTGAAAGAATTTGAAGAAATAAAGATCGAACCCGGGGAAATTTCATTTTCTTCGAAAACATCTTTAAAGAAAGGGTTTGTGGTGAGTGATACAAATTTCAATGATCTTTGTGTAGCCAGCCTTGAAGGTGATCTTACAGAAGAAGAGGAGAGACTGTTTAATAATTATCTGAAAAACAATCCTTCCGGGGCTAAAGAATTTAAATTATATAAAAAGACCAGGCTAATACCCGAAAATATAATATTTGAGGATAAATCAATACTTAAAAAGAAATCCGTTATCCGGATTCCGGCCCGGAGGGTATGGGGATATATTTCAGCAGCCGCTTCAATTACTATTTTCGTTACACTATATTTTTTCGCGTGGCAGCCAGCAAATACCGAAAAGTCGCAGTTTGCTGAAAAACAATCTGATACAACAAGTATTGAAATCAGGGCACAAGAAAACGAATTTATCCGTGACGATGAAATCGACAATTTGAATTTGAAAAAGAAACCTGAAACAAAGCTCCCTGTGAAAAAAATCATTAAAAGTCCTGTTACCGAACATTTGATTTATAACAAGCCGCTTGAATCAGATACTTCTGTTAAGCATGATACCAAAAAAATACACCTGGAAAAAGTTACACGAAAGGAAATTAACCCATTGCCCGAAAAACCTATACTGGCCACCCTGGTCATCATACGGGATTTTGAGGTCATCGAAACTTCCCGGTATAATTTAACCCTGTCACAAAAGGTAATAAGAACATTTAAAAAAGAGGTATTAAAGGAGAAAGAAAGCATGATCAATCCCGATATGTTTACACTCTGGGATATTGCTGATGCAGGGATCATCGGAATAAACAAAATAATCGGATGGGAAATGGAATTTGATAAAGAATATAATGATAATGGTGAATTAACTGCCCTTGCATTTGATTCAAATACAATTTCCCTTTACCATACTATGAACAAGTAGAACCACTGTAACTTTTTCGTTTACTCCTCCGTCATACTACCAAATTAACAATTAACAAAATGAAAACAATGAAAAAAGTAGTATTAATATTATTTAGCATAATCTTTTCCGCAGGATTATACAGTCAAACAGATACAACAAGTTTTAAGCTTGGAAAGAAAGAAATAGTCAAGGTCATTGAAGGTGATGATACAGTAACAGTAAACATAGGCAAAAAGGGAATTCAGATAGTTGATTCAGAAAAAGGAACATCTGTGGATATAACTGATCTGGATGAGCTTGATGAACTTGATGAACTTCAAAACAATCACACAAAATCCCGGAGAAAATTCAAAGGACATTGGGAAGGACTGGAAATAGGTATGAATAATTACCTTACATCCGATTATTCATTAGCCCTTCCTGCCGAAGCCCGTTTTATGGAACTAAATACCGGAAATTCATGGTGTGTAAATCTAAATTTACTTCAGTATGACATTGGTTTTGGAACAGACAAAATTGGTTTGGTAACAGGGATGGGATTGGAATTCAATAATTATAGGTTTGATGGGGATAACAGTATTATCAAGGATCCTGTTACAAGGGAAATTGTGTCACTGGAATATGATGCCGGTACATTTATCGAAAAAACAAAACTCGCAACCACTTATTTAACTGTACCTTTGTTGCTTGAGTTCCAGATACCTGTATCAGGTTATAAAAGAATCCATATAAGTGGTGGGGTAATTGGTGGTTTGAAAATAGGTTCTCATACAAAGGTTGTCTACAAAGAAAATGGCTCCAAACAAAAAGATAAAATTAATGATGATTTTAATCTTTCTCCTCTCAGGTATGGTGTAACTGCAAGAATTGGATACAGGGCATTGAAAATATTTGCAATCTATAATTTAACACCAATGTTTGAAAGCGGCCAGGGTCCTGAATTATATCCTGTTTCTATTGGATTGATACTTTCTGATTTTTAAAAAAATAATAAAATAAATGAATAAGGTGCTGCGATTGAACAGCACCTTTTTTTGTGATATACTGTAGATATAATTTATTTGGATTGCCGTCTGCTTTAGCTGACGGCAATAATGTATAAATAATACCGGGCTTTAGCCCTTTATATTTCCATTTTTTTCTCTTTAATTCAATTAATACGGGCTAAAGCCCTAATGAATTGGTTGTACTCCTAATCCGTCAGCTAAAGCAGACGGCAATCCAGGTCAGTCAATTAACCGGTTGTCAAAGACCAATTAATTACCAACTGCCAACTGATTTGTTACTTTATTCTTAATTGCAACAACAATTTTAATCAGATAAATAAACATCAATTTGAAATATATGTGATAATGTTGTAATTTGTTTTCTCAATGAAAAAACCAAAGAGATGAAAAACATTAAAGTAATTACGGTAATCATTACCCTGTCAACTATAGTGTTTTCGGGGTGTGGTAAAAATGAATCGGGCGATTCTTTACCTGATAATATCACCATTGGGATATCTGATGCCATTAGCTTTCCGGTTTCAAGCTCAAATAAAAGCGCTTTTTTAGGTGTTGACCCATTAACAGGCGAAGAGATTTACATGCATTTGAGGAATTTTATCTATTTAGGAGAGTTGTCAGCTGATTTGGTTCAGGATATGATGATAAGTCTTAAAAAGCATAACATTAACCATTCAACAACCTTTTCGTATGAGAGTAGTTATGACGGGAAAAACAAAAATGTTGTGGTTAAAGAAAATATCAGTATTAATGATACAACATGGGATTTTTGTCTTACTGTCAGTGATGAAGAATTAGGAACAGCGCTCCAGTTATTCTGGAACATAAATCCATTGGATGTTATTGCAATACTTCAGCCCGGGGCATTTGATTTCAGCACAACCAGAAACCCTAATGCAATGATAAAGATCGAGTATAACGAAAATGATCCTGATTATGACAAAACCATGATCGTCAGCATTACCAGAATAGACTCAACGTCAAGGCAATACATGAGTAACCTTAAGTTTTTTGCCGGGAAAAATGGTGATATTATTTCATTATATGGTAATTCTATCCATCCATACATGGCGCTTCTTAATGAAAATCACAATAACGGTAGGTGTTTCTGTTTCCAGGCCAGGAACAATGTACCAAGAGATATTGCTATTGCAAGAATTGCATTGCCAACAATACTACAAACTGACATGTCAAATATATGGGTTGATTTCAGTGTTGATAAGGTTTTAACTGAAGAGATTGATATTGTTTACGCTAATGTTGATCCGGCAACACTTAATGATATCAAAGAAGTATTTTTAGCCAATGCTATCGGACCGGCATATTTTACCGGTGAACAGGGATTTGTATCAAACGCGAGTAATGTTCCTGATGATGAAGGTTTTACACAAGATTTTATGAACATGACAGGACTTATCCCGTGGGCCCCGTCCGAAATAAATCAAATGACAATAACATTCTCAACAGATTCAACCGTGGTAAATTAAACTTTTGTTTTTTACTATTTTGACAAGCCCTCCAACTATGGCGGGCTTTTTTTAGTACTATTTGTAATTCATTTTCTTTATCTTTAAATTTTTAAAAACAAGCTATGAAATTATTATTAATTAGCAATTCAACCAATGCGGGAGAAGCATATCTTGATTATCCCAAACAACAAATAGGGGACTTTCTGGGAGAAAAACCCGTAAAGGCATTGTTTATTCCTTATGCTGCAGTTACTTTCTCTTTTTCTGATTACGAAAAAAAAGTTTCTGAAAGATTCAGAGAAGTTGGGCATAATATTGTTTCCATTCACCGTTTTGAAGATCCTGTAAGAGCTGTTAAAGAAGCACATGCTATTGTTGTTGGCGGTGGAAACACATGGCAACTTACAAGAATGATGCAGGAACAAGGTTTGATCTTTCCAATTGCAGATAAAGTTAAAGGCGGAGTTCCTTACATAGGATGGAGTGCCGGTTCTAATGTTGCCTGTCCAACACTGAAAACAACAAACGATATGCCAATAGTTGAACCCAAAACTTTCTCTACTTTTAACCTGTTAAAGTTCCAGATCAATCCCCACTATCTGGATGCAAATCCCGAGGGACATGCCGGAGAAACCCGGGAAATGAGAATTGAAGAGTTTCTTGTTGCTAACCCTGATATTTTTGTTGTGGGTTTGAGGGAAGGAACAATGCTTCGTATTGAAGAAGGTGAAATTGAACTTATCGGTCCAAGGCCAGCCAGGATATTTAAAAAAGGGGATAAACCAATCGAAATTCCCCCTGGTGAAGATCTTTCTTTTCTCTTGTAAAAGTTAGTTTCTATTTATGAGTCCGCTCCGAAAAGTCAAAAAAAAGAAAATGCCACTAAAACACTAAGTCACTAAGATTCACAAAGGGTTTATTTTCATTGCTTTAACTTTTGTGTATCTTTGCCTGCCCCGTAAGGAGGAACGACTGTACCGGGGTGTTTTTGTGTCTTTGTGGCAAGAATAACACTTTGCAGAGTAGGCTCATTTATATCAGGAAAACATTAACTTTTTTCTTTGTTATTAAAAACGATTATGTAGCATGAACAAATTATGGAAAATTGTCCGTGTTTTACTTTTTGCTGTTTTTCTCTCAATTATTGCAGGAGCAATTTTCGCAATACTGTATGGGGATGAAATTACGAAGATTTTTATAAAAGAAATTAATAAACACCTGGAAGCCAAAATTGAGGTGGGTGATATGAGGTTTTCAATGCTAAAGAAATTTCCCTCCGCAGCATTAGAATTTAAAAATATAACTGTTTACACACCACCAAATTTTACTAAAAACGAAGATTCCCCTTTTATTCATGATACAGTTTTAATAGCTGAAAATTTATTCCTTCAATTCAGTCTGACTGATCTGTTCAAAAAACACTACATAATAAAAGCCATTCATATAAAAAACGGTAATTTACATATTGAAATATCCGATAATGGCGAAAAAAACTTTATTGTCTGGAAAACAACAAGTGATACTGCAGCATCAAAAGTAAAGCTTCAACTAAAAGATGTCCGATTCACCAACATGGAAGCCTGCTATTTAAACAGGATGAATCATTCTGATTTCAAATTTTTCCTTAACCGCCTTAATTTGCGGGGAGAATTATCAAAAAAATCAGGAAGATTGGAAATCAGCTCTGATCTGCTTATAAGAGACCTTTCAATAAATAAGACAAGCTATATAAAAAACATAAACGCTGTTACATCTTTTAAACTCCAGGCGGTTAATAGTAATTATGATATTATCAGGGGGAAAATCAGTGTTTCTGATCTGGATTTTCAGATAGCCGGTCAATTTCTAACAAGAGCTGAAAAGAAAATGAATTTAAATATCATTGGAGAAAACCTTGATATTAGTAAGCTGGTTATTATTCTGCCTGAAAAAATATCGAAGAGCATTAAAAATTATCAGGGAAAAGGTATCCTGAACATAAATTCCACCCTGTCAGGACAATATGGCCCTGGAATAATTCCCCATATTGAATCTGACTTTTTGATTACCGATGGCGAAATAAAAGAAAAAAACACTGATTATTATCTGAAAATATATAAAGTTTCCGGCAGTATTACTAATGGCTCTGACAACAAATGGTTAACAACAAATCTGGATATTAATCACTACGAAATAAACATTGGAGAAAATATTCTGAACGGAAGATGTGTTTTAACAGGCTTCCCCAACCCAATCATAGATTTTCAGGCATCTGGCGAGATTGATTTTGCAAAATTGATTGGGTTTTTCGATATAAAAAAAATCGAAAAAGGTTCAGGAACAATCTATGCAGATATTAACCTCTCTGGCAAACTGGCTGAAAACAGAAAACAAGGATGGAAATTTCTGCAAAATCCGGACCCACGAGGATACCTTGAATTTGATGATGTTTATTTAAAAACTAAGGGTAGTTATTTTGAGTTTAATAATGTTAATGGAAGGTTAAAATTCGGAGATGAAATATTGCTCGATAGAATAATAATGAATATTGGAGGCGATGAAATAGAAATAGACGGCAAAATTGGAAATGTGTTATCACAAATTTCAGGAAAGGACAAACCACTTGTGCTTGAAGCTACCGTTCGGGCAGAACATTTTAATCCCTCTTTTTTTCTCGACAGTCTTAGCAAAAAGGAGACCGTAAATCATGGTTCAAAACCCTATTTTTTCCCTGAAAATTTCTATATGGATCTTAAGCTGGATATAGGATTGTTAAATTATAAGAGATTTACAGCTAACACTTTTAGTGGCAATTTATTATATAAACCCGGAATGCTTAATTTCAATTCCGTAACTTTTAAATCAATGGAAGGGAATTTTTCAGGAAGCAGTGTTGTGTTTCAAAACATTAATGGTCAATTCCTTACACGTACTCAAAGCAATCTTGAAAACATAAATATTAAAGAATTATTTTATACTTTTAATAATTTTGGTCAGAAATTCATTACTGACAAACATGTAAACGGAATGCTTACAGGAGAAATTAGTTTTTCATCCCAATGGACTAATAGTTTACAAATAATAAAAAAGAATATTCTTGCTGAAAGTTCGGTGAAAATTACTGACGGGGAATTGATCGAATTTGAGCCCATGCTTGGGCTTGCACGTTATATAAACGTTTCAGAATTGAAACACATACATTTTTCCGAACTTGTTAATCGTATAATTATTCGTGATGAAAAAATTACAATCCCGCAAATGGATATACATTCATCTGCATTTAATATTTCTCTTTCAGGAACTCACCATTTTGATAATCATTTTTCATACAAAACAAAAGTTTTATTATCAGAAGTGCTGGCAGGCAAAACAAAGAGAATAAAGCCCGTGACAGAAGAATTTGGAGAAATTAAGGATGACGAATTTGGGAAAACAAGCCTCTATCTCTCTATTTATGGAAATACAGACGATTATAAGGTATCATATGACACAAAAACTGCAATGCTGGAAGTAAAAAAGGATCTAAATAATGAAAAGAAGGAGTTAAAGAAAATTCTCAACCAGGAATTAGGCCTCTTTCGTAAAGACACCTCTAATTATTCTTCAGATAATCTTTTTAATAAAAACAAATTCAAAATAATATGGGATGAATCGCAAAAGGATTCATCGAAAATTGATATAATCCCAAAATCATCTTTCAGGATTCTGTGGGAAGAAAATGACACTACTGAAATAAAATAATTATGAATATTTATGCCCGTAAAATAAGATGGAAATTTATTCTTTTTCTGTCAGCTGTTCTGATAGCTCTGGGATCATTATTTTATACAAATAAACTCGTCCATCAACTTAAACAGGAGGAAAAGAACAAGGTTGAATTATGGGCAAAAGCAACTGAACAACTTATTGATCTTGATATTACAGAAACCGATTTTGGATTTCTTTTTGAAATAATTGAAAATAATAATACCGTACCTGTTATTCTTGTTAATTCTGATGATGAAATTATTTCAACCCGAAATCTGGATCCTGCAAAAGAAAATAATCATGATTACCTGGCAAGGCAGTTGAAAAAAATGAAAAAACAACATGAGGCTATTGAATTTTCAATTGGTGATAACAGTAATAATTTTATTTATTACAAAGATTCAATTCTGTTATCAAAACTTGAACTTTTCCCGTTCGTCCAACTCGGAGTTATCATCCTGTTTATCCTTATTTCATATTTTGCCTTCAGCGTATCACGTAAAGCTGAACAAAACCAGGTTTGGCTTGGTCTCTCTAAAGAAACGGCGCATCAACTTGGTACGCCAACTTCTTCACTTGCTGCATGGGTAGAACTACTAAGGATGAAGGATCTTGATGAAAAAATATTGAAAGAATTCGAGAAAGATGTTACACGTCTCGAAAAAATTACTGAAAGATTTTCAAAGATTGGATCCAAACCTTCCCTAAAAACTATTAACTTATTTATTGTAATAATGCGTGCTGTAAAGTATATTAAATCCCGGACATCAGAGAATGTGAGATTTAATGTTAGTTTTTCTGAAGAGGACGAGCTTAACCTGCCACTGAATGCTGCTTTATTTGAATGGGTTATTGAAAACCTTTGTAAAAATGCCATTGATGCAATGAATGGGAAGGGCATTATCAATATCAATGTTCAGGACAACGTCCAGGTAGTATATCTGGACATCTCTGATACCGGACGAGGAATGACTAAATCAAAGTTTAAGACTATTTTTAAACCCGGATACACAACCAAGGAAAGAGGTTGGGGACTTGGCTTGTCTTTATCAAAACGCATTGTTGAAATGTATCATGGGGGAAAGATATTTGTCAACTATTCAGAAATTAATAAAGGAACCACTGTTCGTATTGTGCTGAAAAAATGATAGAACGAAACGATATAAATATAATGGCTCCGGTGGGTTCATTCGAGTCGCTTATTGCAGCTATCCGGGGAGGAGCCGATTCAATCTACTTTGGGATTGAACAATTAAATATGAGAGCCAGGTCTTCACACAATTTTACAATGGATGATATGTTAAAAATTACATCCATTTGTAAAGAACATGATATAAAAACATATCTGACGGTAAATACTATCATGTACGATAAGGATATGGGCTTTATGAAAAGTGTTGTTCGAAAAGCTAAAGAGCAAAAAATTGATGCAATTATTGCTTCCGATCAATCAGTTATTCAATATGCACGTTCTGTTGATATGCCCATTCATATTTCAACCCAACTCAGTATCAGCAATATTGAAACAATTAAATTCTATTCGGGATATGCAGATGTAATGGTACTTGCCAGGGAATTAGATCTGGAACAGGTTTCTGCCATTACCAAAACCATCAGGGAAGAAAATATTAAAGGACCAGGTGGAAATCTGGTTGCAATTGAATTATTTGCTCATGGTGCACTGTGTATGGCTATCTCCGGTAAATGTTATTTGAGTCTTCACGAACAAAATTATTCAGCAAACCGGGGAGAATGTATGCAAACCTGCAGAAAACCTTACCTGGTTACCGAAAAAGAATCGGGAAATGAACTGGAAATTGACAATGAGTATATAATGTCACCAAAAGATTTGTGTACAATCAATTTCATCAACAAAATACTGGATGCCGGTGTTAAAGTACTTAAAATTGAAGGCCGGGCAAGACCTCCTGAATATGTTAATACAGTTACCAAATGTTATGATGAGGCAGTAAAGGCATATTTTAACGGCAGTTACGGAGAACAAAAAATAAAAAACTGGGAACAAAGACTTTCTTCTGTTTTTAACCGTGGCTTCTGGGATGGATATTTCCTTGGACAAAAACTTGGTGAATGGAGTCACCGTTATGGATCCAGAGCAACAAAAAGAAAAATTTATATTGGAAAAGCAATTAACTACTTCACAAAAATTAAAGTTGCAGAATTTAAGATTGAGACAGGAACTCTTAAAGTTGGAGATGATATTTTAATTACCGGACCAACCACCGGTGTTGTTTATTCGCAGATTAAGGAGATACGAGTTGACAGAAAATCGGTTAATGAAGCAAGCAAGGGAGAACATTTCTCAATAGCAATAGATGACCATGTAAGGCGGTCTGACAAATTATTTAAAGTAGTTGATGCCAAAGAGGTGAAACAGCAATAATCTTCCGTGCTGTAATAGCTGACGAATTATCTTCTGCCTTAATGTGTCCGGCTATTCGCTTTTTCTTTTTATCAAGACCGAAATTATATGCTTTATCATAATAGGACAAACTGATATCAATAGCTTCTTTAAATTTCTTTTCATGAATTGATTTTATACAGTTCTGTGTTTTTAAGCCACCAAGTCGCTTTTGTATTTTCATAATTGATTGCTCAAGCTGTTTGGGATCAAACAAGGCGTATTCCTTCATCAGTCTATTTACTCTTAATTCTTTTGTCATTTCAACAATAATTACCGGTGCTTTATTCATCTTTTCGTACAACTCATCCGGAATTGATACAGAACCAATATTCTTGCTTTCATCTTCTATCCAAACGGTTTTATTTGCATCAAGATTTTTCCAAACATCAAACAGGTTATTAGTAAATTGTTCGGTTGTTGGTTGAATTCCCTGCCCCAGAGCACCAAAAGCAGAGCCTTTATGATTAGCAAGACCTTCCAGATCTATTATCTGCTGTCCCAGCTTTTCCATTTCATAAAGTATTTCGGTCTTCCCGGATCCTGTCATACCACCAAGAATAACCATTTTTTGTTTTTCAGACAATTTCTTACGAATATATTGCCTGTATGCCCGATATCCGCCGGTTAAAATATAAGGTTTCAGGTCTGCCACAGAAAAAAGCCAGGCCATATTCTCGCTTCTCATACCTCCTCTCCAGCAATGTATCAGTATTTCTTTTTTGCCTGCAATTTTTTCAGCATGTTTAATCAGCGAAACAAGCTTTGTGCCCACAAATTCCAATCCTGCATAAACAGCTTCTTCCCGGCTTACCTGTTTATATTTTTTGCCTATTTCACTTCTCTCTGTGTCATTAAAAAGAGGTATATTATGAGCACCCGGAATATGCCCTTTATCATATTCGCCTGGAGAACGAACATCAATAACGGGCAATTTAACTGACATATCCAAAAATTCACTGATCCCTACCCTGATAAGCATAACATAACCTGATAAAAGAAATGACTAAAGTGACTTCTTCTCTCCCTTACTCACCTTACTCAACCACTTAACTACTCAACTTCTTCCTCATTTCTCTTTGTCGACTTTGAACCATTTTATCATTATCTTTTTAAGCTTGTCACTTTTAATAGGCTTTCCAACAAATTCATTAATACCTGCGTCATAGGCGCTTTTTTTGGTTTTGTCTCCCAAATCAGCCGTAAGAGCTATTATGGGTATTTTATACCCCTTTGCTCTTATTTCCCGGGTGGCTTCCAGGCCGTCTATTTCCGGCATCATGATATCCATAAATACAATATCATATTTCTTTTTACTGATCGTATTTATTGCCTCTTCACCATTAGAGACAACATCAATTTCGTATCCCAGATTTTTAAATAATACTTTAACAACCTTTTGGTTAATTATATTATCTTCAGCAACAAGAATATTCAATCCTTCTTTAATTTCCTCAACAATTTGAGGTTTTTTTTCCAAAGGATGAATTTGTGGAAAGTTATTTATAATTATATCGAATATCTCGGATGACTGGAAAGGTTCTATCAGATAATAGTCAACTCCCAGCTTTTTAGCTTTTATAAGATTCCCTTTATGATCGTTCGAACTTATGATTATTACCAAAAAATAATCTATTAACTCGTATTGGTTCATCTTCCTGGCAACTTCAAACCCGTCAAAAACAGGGCTGTCTATAATAAAAATCAGTTTATAGCCATCAACAGTATCTTTAGCATTGGTTTTAATTTGATTCATTGTCCTTTTCTCATTATAAGAAGTATAATATGAAGAAACTTCAAAATTATGAAGTATCTCCGTGAGGTGTTTATGTGCATCAGATTGTTTGCTAATTACCAAAGCTTTTACCTGGTTATCCCTGGAGCTTTCATCCTGTTGAAATTCTTTAGGTTGCCTTTCATTAGAAAAGAACTTAACTGTAAAAGAGAATTTCGCACCGGGGAATTTCGGGTCAGTATATATTCCGGAGGGACTTTCGGCACTAATTTCTCCTCCCATTAATTCAATTAGTTGCTTAGATATAGTTATACCTATACCGGCCCCTCCGTATTTCCGGGTATTAGAACTATCAACCTGACTGAATGAATCAAATATTTTCTCTATCTTTTTCGTGGGTATTCCAATGCCGGTGTCTTCAATATTAAAATTGATTTTTAATTTATTGTGTATTTTATCCTCAAGTATTACTTTAATAAGTATTTTGCCTTTGGAAGTAAATTTTATAGCATTGTCAACAAGGTTAGATAATACTTGTCTTAAACGGAAAGGATCTCCAATAAGATTATCCGGTACTTCTTTATCTATATCTAAAACAATTTCCAGTCCTTTTCTATTTGCTATAGGAAACATAGGATCAAGAACCAGGTGCATTTCTTTTCTAAGCAGGAAAGGTATTTCTTCAATAATAATTTTATCAGCTTCCATTTTCGAGAAGTCAAGAAGGTCGTTGATCAAAGAGTTCAGCAAACCGGCAGATTTGTTTATAATTTTGACAATTTCCGCATGTTCTTTCTTAAGCTTTTCTTTACTCAAAGAATCTGACATCCCTACAATTCCATTGAGAGGAGTTCTTATCTCATGGCTCATTTTTGCCAAAAATTCTGCTTTCGCCTGATTAGCCCTTATTTCTTGTTTTCTGGCTCTTTCAAGCGGAGAAACATCAAAACAAGCCTGAAGAATAAGATCTTCACCTTCAATTTTTACCGGGATATCTTCCCGGTAAATCACAATGTTTTTATCATTATAAGTATAAAAGAAGGATATATCCAATGCTGATCCGAAATTATCTCTGTCAAGAAAATTCTCTCCAATAATAAATCGTCCTGAGATATCTTTACCAATTAAATCTTTTTCGTTTTCAAGAGCAAACATCTCTTTGGCTTTCTTGTTAATTCTTCTAATTTTTTTATCCTTCCCAATAACCAGAATACCAAGCGGCAATAGTTCAATTATCTGTTTTAAAGATTGTTCAGATTCCTGTACAAGCTGTTTATCTGATTTTATCTTTCGAATAAAAAATATAAAAATGAAAATAATAAGAAAAACGAGAATTATTGTAAGCAAACTCAGAATTGAGAAATTCTTGATAATGACTTTAAGAATATAATCGGTTTTCAAAGAGAAAACTACCCCAAACTCCTTATTTAGTATTCTGGTAGGGTAGAAAGCGGAAATAACATCAACTGAATTTCCATTGAAATTTATTTCGTGTCTCAACGCTCCCTGCAACCCTTCACCTAATTCATCTACTATCTCGACAAACTGGCTTACTTCATAATTTTGTTTTACGAGGTTATTTAGCACTATCTTTCCATCTTTGCTGATGAGCCATTGCCATTGAACGTTTTCAAGATATGATTTTTCGAAAATCTTTTCAATAAAGTTGAGATAGTTAATACTTACTACAAAATTTCCTGTAACCCTGTTATTTTTAAATATTGGCATAATCAACATGTATTTGTCGTTATGCTTTACTGTCTTTTCACGCAAATATATTTCTTTCTGTGTCTGAGCAACAAATTCATCCCGGATAAAACTTCCTTTAATACCCTTATAATCGTAAAATACATTAAACTTGTTGTCATAAACTTCTATTCCTGTAATCAGATATTTATGTTTTTCATAAAACAATTCAATATTTTGTATTGCTCGGGATTTTATTTCTTCATTTTCGAAGAATCGCGAAATATCACCGGAGAACAGGATTTTATTCAAGTCGCTTGAAAACTCAAATCCGGTTTGTTCGATTTCGTAACCACATAACTGTGTTTGTTTTAATAGAAAATTCTCCTGGAACTCAACCTGCTGATTGAATATTTGTGAATAATAATAAAAATTTATAACTACAAGTATTGTAATTATTCCAAATACCGAAAAGTATATCTTTTTCATGCTCCTTTTTAAACTTGTTCAATTCCAAATACCGCGCAGTACTTAATTCACCTAATTAGAACCCGTCTATAAAGTCCGAAAGTAAAAATAACATAGTAAAAATCACAAATGACAAGCGCCCCCGTACAGTACAGGGGTGTTTTAATTCAAAATTTGTTTAACTTTATGGACAGACACTAATTAACTTTTTTTCTATTGTTCAAATATAAAAAAATCATCTGAATATTTATTATTCTTCAGGATAATGCGTAGTTATTCCAACTGACACCTATTCATTTTCCGGATGAGCCATATTTATTAACCGCGGTACTTCTTTCCTTTATCGTCAAGAATCCTTAAATAATTCCGGTATCTCGTTTCACTTATCAATCCATTTTTCAACGATTTTTTTACTGCACAATTCGTTTCGTGTGTGTGGCTGCAATTATTATATTCGCAATTCTTTGAAGCCTTAAATATTTCCGGGAAATAATGGTAAATTTCCTCCTTTTCAAAATCTACCAGACCAAATCCCTTTATTCCTGGTGTATCAATAACCGATCCGCCAAAACTAAGAAAGTGCATTTCGGCAAAAGTGGTAGTGTGTTTGCCTGTTTTATGTGATTTTGAAATATTTTCGGTTCTCAGGTTCAAATTTGAATCAATAGCATTCAGGATAGTGGATTTCCCTACTCCTGATTGTCCGGCTATAAGACTGATTTTGTCTTTCATCAGATCTTTGATTTTTTCTAAATTTTTTCTTTCCACTGCCGAGATATTAATGCTTTTATATCCTGCTCCTTCATAAACAGATTTAACCTTTTGCAATTCTTTTATTTTTTGCTTATCATAAAGGTCTGTTTTATTGAAAATTAAAATAGAGGGAATACTATATGCTTCTGCTGTAACAAGAAAGCGATCTATAAACTCTGTCGATATGTTTGGATAAACAAGGGTTACAACTAATAATGCCTGGTCAATATTCGCAGCAATTATCTGGGTTTCTTTTGATAAATTAGGTGATTTCCGGATAATGTAATTTTTTCGTGGATCAATTTCCCGGATAATCCCATGTTCTCCATCAATTATTAAATGGACATGGTCTCCAACCGCTACAGGGTTTGTATTACGTATACCCCTGGTTCTGAAACTGCCTCTTATTCTACAGTTTATCACTGATCCATCTTGTTTTCTTACAGTGAACCAACTTCCTGTTGATTTAATTACAAGACCCGTTTCCAAAATATTTTTTTTTACAAAATTAATTTTTTTTTGTTCAAGTATTAATTTTTACTTTTGCAGACAAATTTTTTGTTGGTAATGAAGAAAGATGACAGGAAATATAATTAATAATTAACTGATATGGCACATCCAAAAAGGAAAACATCAAAACAAAGAAGGGATAAGAGAAGGACTCATTACAAAACTACTGCGCCTACAGTTGCAACTTGCTCCAATTGCGGAGCAACAGTCAGGTACCATAGAGTTTGTCCTGAATGTGGTTATTACAAAGGCAAACTTGCCATAGAAAAGACAGTAAGTGCATAAAGCTTTGTTGTCTGAATAATAACTTAATTAGGTTACATTTATGAGAATTGGTCTCGATGTTATGGGAGGGGATTTTGCTCCTGAGTCCGCAGTTCTCGGTGCTCTGGAAGCCGTCAAAGAATTGCCGGACAATATAAAACTGGTGATAATTGGCAACAGGGAAAGAATTTTACCTATTCTTGACCGGGAAAATGCTGATCACAACCAGTTTGAAATTGTAAATGCAGATGAGATAATTGAAATGGGAGACCATCCGGCAAAATCTTTTGCCCAAAAACCAAACTCAAGCATCGCTATTGGTTTTAATCTGTTAAGAAATGGTAAAATTGACGGTTTTGCCAGCGCAGGTAATACAGGGGCAATGCTTATCGGTGTTCATTATACAATCAGATCTATTCCGGGAGTTATCAGGCCGGCAATAACTTCACCAATCCCAACTGTAGATGGAAAACCAACAATTTTACTTGACGTAGGTGTCAATCCTGATTGCCGTCCTGATGTACTATATCAGTATGGTATTTTAGGATCATACTATGCCAAATATGTATGGAATATTTTAAATCCAAGGGTTGGTTTGCTTAATATAGGCTCTGAAGAAACAAAAGGGAATCTTGTAGTAAGATCTACTTATGAACTAATGAAAGATACTAATGATTTTAATTTTATAGGGAACATAGAAGGGAATGATTTTTTCAGAAGCGATAAGGCAGATGTGATAGTTTGTGATGGATTTATAGGCAATGTGGTACTGAAAGAGGCCGAGGCATTTTATTCAATGATAATAAAAAGAGGGATTAAGGATAAATTCTTCGAGAAGTTCAATTTTGTTAATTACGGAGGAACTCCTATCCTTGGTATTAATGCTGATGTAATAATAGGACACGGCATTTCTAATTCTGTAGCTATAAAAAACATGATTTTACATACAAAAGGGGTGATAGAAGCCAAACTAACTAAAAAATTCAAAAAAGTATTTAAATAATGAAAAAGATCAGAGCAGCTATAACCGGTATCAACGGATGGGTACCCGAGTACCGGCTTAACAATGATGAATTAGCAACTATGGTTGACACCACTGATGAATGGATAATGCAGAGAATTGGGATAAAAGAACGCCGGATTCTTAAAGGAGAAGGTCTTGGGTCATCTCACATGGGAGCAAATGCAGTAAAGGGGTTGCTTGAAAAAACAGGGACTTCTCCTAACGAGATTGATCTCCTTATTAATGCCACGGTAACTCCTGATATGTTATTCCCGGCTACTGCAAATATTATTAGTGATAAGGTTGGAATAAAAAACGCTTTTAGTTTTGACATTAATGCAGCTTGTTCAGGATTCTTGTTTGCTCTTGAAGTGGGAAATAAATTTATTGAATCGGGGCAATATAAAAAAGTGATTATTGTTGGTTCTGATAAAATGTCTGCAATTACCGATTATACCGATCGAACCACATGTCCGTTATTTGGTGATGCAGCGGCGGCTGTATTGCTTGAGCCAACAAGTGAAGATGTTGGAATCATTGATCATATGTTTCGTGTAGATGGTCTTGGACGCCACCATCTTTTCCAGAAAGCCGGTGGTTCGGTAAGTCCCCCAACACATGAAACAATTGATGCACGTGAGCATTTTATTCATCAGGATGGAAAGACCGTTTTTAAGTTTGCTGTTTCGAATATGGCAGATTATTCTGTGAAAATGATGACGAAACATAATATCAAACCGGAAGAACTCGCATGGCTTGTTCCACACCAGGCTAATATGAGGATTATTGAAGCAACTGCTAAACGAATGGGAATTAAGAAAGAACAGGTGATGATAAACATTCAGAGATACGGAAACACTACTACCGCTACAATACCTCTCTGCTTATGGGAATGGGAAAACAAATTAAATAAAGGGGATAATATCATTCTGGCAGCTTTTGGTGGTGGTTTTACATGGGGATCGATGTATTTAAAGTGGGCTTATGACGGTAAGGGCTAAGAGCCGAGAGCGGAGGGTTGAGAGCTGAGAGCTGACAGTTATAAAAACAGTAACCAGTAACCAGTAACTTTGAAACTTATATCCTGATGTTTAATCCCCTTTTGTGTTTCAGATAAATGAACCGAGCATAACAAAAACAAAAACATTTTGACACACACATGGATAGCTTGTCCCGATTTATCGGGAATTATTTTTTGTTATACGAGCTACATCTGACAATTAAAAATTAATTATAACCAGATGAATTTGTTATATTTGCTTTCTGTTTTTACCAGTTTTTGATAATATATTAAATTAGATAACGATGGGGAAGAATAATGAATCGGAAAATAATGCCATTAATTTGCTTGGCATTGGTACAGAAATTACCGGAGATATTAATTCAAACGGAGATATCCGGATTGACGGAACACTTATTGGAAACATTATAACAAAAGGCAAAGTTGTAATTGGACAAACCGGAAAAGTTAAAGGAGAAATAAAATGTAAAAACTCTGATGTTTCAGGAAGTATTGAAGGCAAAATTGTTGTTTCACAACTTCTTTCACTTAAAGTATCTGCAAATATTAACGGAGATATTCAAACTAATAAACTTTCAATTGAACCCGGATCAAAGTTCACCGGTAATTGTAATATGAGTGATGAAAGACCAATCTACCAGACAGATGAAGGAAAAACTACAGAAATCAAATCAGAAAAAACCACCGAACCAGTTAAATAAATATGTCAAGTATTCTTCTCTGGCTTTTCAAATGCTGGCAATTATCCTGATTGGGGTATTTGGCGGTATGAAATTAGACCAAATAATTAGCTGGGATTTTCCTGTTTTTACAGTTGTTTTATCAATCCTGGGCGTCTTTGGATCTATATTCTTTGCTGTAAAAGATTTGCTTAAGCCGCCCAGGTAACTTATATTGTATGAATAATCATCTGAAAAAATTCATCATCAAAGGGATAATAATTTCCGTGGCTCTTTCTATAGCCGGGTTTTTCCTATTTATAACAATCCTGAAAGAATATTTTAGTTTTTCTTTTCCGGTATTACTTCTTGTAATATTTCTTATTAATGTTTTGTTTCATCGTTATCTTATTCGCTCTGCCGGGAGAAGTAACAGAAAGTTCCCTATTAAATTTCTGAGTGCTACAGTAATCAAAATGGGTCTTTACCTGATTTTAATCATTTTATTTGTTGTTTTTGACAGAGAAAATGCTATTCCCTTCTTGTTTGTTTTCATAACTATATATGTCGTTTTCACTATCTTTGAGGTTATCTCCGTTCTTGATTATCTTAAAATTACAAGAGACAAATAAAGAAGTTTTAAAGTGGGCGTTTCAAATTTATTTTCCTTATTTTTGTTAATTATAACTATTTGATGCATGCATAATAATTTCAGGAAATCTGTTTTGATATTTATTATTCTGTCGGCTTTTGTTCTGATCCCCAATGGGTTTGCTTTTGAAAACAGGGATGAAGACGAAAAAGAGAATTCCGTTAAAACAGAACATGAAAAAGAGAAATTTGATCCCGGAAGTTTTATTTTTGATCATGTTTCAGATTCATACGAATGGCATATTCTAAGTGTTAAAGATTTCCATGTCAGTATTCCCCTCCCCGTAATTGTATATAGTAAAGAATCGGGGTTGCATTCTTTCTGGTCCAGTAAATTACACCACGGACATAGCGAATATAAAGGTTTTCGCATATCTCAAACTGAGGCTGATGAAGGAAAGATTGTCGAAATTATGGAGGACGGAACAGAGGTGAAGCCTTTGGATTTTTCTATCTCAAAAAATGTTTTTGCCGTTTTTATAAGTATGGGGTTTTTATTATGGATTTTTATTTCCATCGCCCGAAAATATGAAAATAAAAAAGCCCCCAGTGGTTTCCAAAACGCGATGGAACCCTTAATCCTTTTTATCAGGGATGATATTGCTAAACCTGTAATCGGAGAAGGAAAATATGAGAAATATATGCCTTTTCTTCTTACTATATTTTTCTTTATACTCATTAACAATTTGTTAGGACTGGTGCCTATTCCCCCAGGGGGGGCTAATGTAACCGGGAATCTTGCTGTTACCGGAGTTTTAGCTCTTTTTACCCTGTTAGTTACTACAATAAGCGGAAATAAATATTACTGGCAGGAAATTTTTAATGCCCCCGGGGTCCCCTTTTGGATGAAAATACCAATCCCCCTTATGCCGGTTATTGAAATTTTGGGGATGTTTACAAAACCTTTTGTGCTTATGGTTCGGCTCTTTGCCAATATAGCAGCAGGACACATCATTGCTATGGGGTTTTTTAGTTTGATATTTATTTTCGGAGATATCATCCCTTTACTGGGGTATGCCGTTTCTCCGTTAACTCTTGCTTTTACTGTCTTTATGACAATTATTGAACTTTTAGTTGCGTTTGTACAAGCTTATGTTTTCACATTATTGTCAGCCATTTATTTTGGAATGGCTATAGCTGAACATCATTAATAATTAATTAAAACACTTAATGTTATGTTAACCTTATCTGTATTATTACAAGTAGCTACAGGTGCTGCAATAGGAAAATTGAGTGCCGGTTTTGGTGCCGCTTTTGCTGCTATGGCAGCTTCTATCGGGATTTCACGTATCGGTAGTAGTGCCATGGAGGCTATTGCCCGTCAGCCGGAAGCAGGAGCCGACATTCGTTCAAACATGATCGTTTCCGCAGCTCTTATTGAGGGTGTGTCCTTCTTTGCCGTAGTTGTTTGTATGTTGATTTTGTTCTTTTAAAGAACATTCTGGTTTTTGCAACATAGCGGTTGGCTTGTTGCAAAAACCCTTTTTTTGTTTATTAACCTCTTGTAAATACATTTGTTATGGAACTTATTACTCCGGGTTTAGGCCTTGTTTTTTGGATGGTTTTATCTTTTTCAGTGATACTTTTTATACTCAAAAAGTTTGCATGGAAACCAATCCTTAAAGCACTTAAGGAAAGAGAAAACACCATTGATACAGCACTTAAGTCAGCCGACAAAGCAAGAGAGAAAATGGAACAACTTAAGGCAGACAATGAAAAGATTATTAAAGAAGCTAAAAATGAAAGGGATAGTTTATTAAAGGAAGCCCACCAGGTTAAAGATAAGACAATATCCGAAGCAAAGCAAAAAGCAAATTCGGAAGCAAATAAAATAATAGAAGATGCAAAGAGGAAAATTGAAAGCGTAAAAGTGACAGCACTTGATGAAATAAAAAATCAGGTTGCAAGTTTTTCTGTCGAAATTGCTGAAAAAATCCTGAAAAAGAAACTTGAAAAAACAAAAGATCAGAAAGACCTTATTAACGAACTTATTGATGAAATTAAAATAAATTAACCCTGCTATTTAAAACCAGGTAACTAATCAGTCGGCAGTCCACAATCGGCAGTCGGCAAAAAAGTAAATAACAATCAAACAATTAACACACAATAGCAACTACTTAATCACATTCCCGATAAATCGGGACGGAAAAGTATAAATAGCCCATTCTTCAGATTGCCGACTGTCGACTGAAGATTGCCCGCCCGAACGTACTGTTCGGTACGGGCGGGCCGACTTAAAAATGTAAAGTATAAAGAGATTAGCCATTTTTGGCATTACAAACTTAATACACTGAATAGTTACAAAAGCATATTGTTGCTATGAATTTAAGCAAAATTTCAGTAAGGTATTCGAAAGCATTGTTCCTTGCTTCACAGCAAAAGAATGTTTTAGAAAGAGTCAATGATGATATGCTGCTGTTGTATAATACCTGTTTAGAAATTGAAGAATTTAATAAGCTGCTTGAGAATCCTATTGTTTCTTTATCATCAAAAAGAAAAATAATTGAAACTGTTTTTTCCGGTAAGGTGCATGAAGTTACTCTCTCTTTTCTCTATCTAATTTTAAAAAATAACCGGGAAGTATTTCTTGAAAATATTACAAGGGTATTCCTTGATCTCTACCGTAAGAAAATGGGATTTGTTTCGGTATCATTGACTACTGCAATCAGTATCGATGATAATCTTAGAAAAAAAATTATTGAAATGATCAATACAGCATATAAAGCAAATGTTGAAATGACTGAATCTGTTAATAAAAACATTCTGGGTGGTTTTAAGCTTCAGATTGAAGATAAACTATTGGATGCAAGTGTTTCAACATCATTAAATAAATTTAAGAGAGAATTAATTAAAAAAGGAACCTAAAAACATTTATAGGCAACAATTTGTTCTGTATTAATAAATTTCGAATATGATAAATATTAAACCGTCAGAAGTTTCTGAAATTCTGAAAAAACAATTAGAAGGAATTACAACCGAAGTTGAACTTGAAGAAGTTGGTACCGTTCTTCAGATTGGAGATGGTATTGCTCGTGTTTACGGACTCTCAAATGTTCAGTCGAACGAATTGGTTGAATTTGAAAATGGTGTTGAAGGTATTGTACTTAACCTTGAAGAAGATAACGTTGGTGTTGTAGTATTAGGACCAACCGAGGGAATTAAGGAGGGTGATAAAGTAAAAAGGACAAAACGAATATCTTCAATTATGGCAGGCGAACCTCTGCTTGGACGTGTGATAAACACTATTGGTGAACCCCTGGACGGCAAGGGTCCAATTATCGGGGATCTTTATGAAATGCCTCTTGACAGAAAAGCACCGGGAGTAATTTTTCGACAGCCGGTAAATGAGCCTCTGCAAACGGGTATCAAAGCAATTGATTCCATGATTCCAATAGGCAGAGGACAGCGGGAGTTGATTATTGGCGACCGTAAAACAGGGAAAACATCAATTGCTATTGATACTATCATTAATCAAAAGGAGAATTATGATAAAGGAGAACCTGTTTATTGTATTTATGTATCTATTGGACAAAAAGGCTCAACCGTGGCTAATATCGCTAAGGCGCTGGAAGAACAGGATGCACTGAAATATACAGTTATTGTCATGGCAACTGCTGCAGATCCGGCTCCGGCACAATTCTATGCTCCTTATGCCGGTGCAGCCATTGGTGAATATTTCAGGGATACCGGTCGGGCTGCTCTAATAATTTATGATGATCTTTCAAAACAGGCAGTCTCTTATCGTGAGGTTTCTCTTCTGCTTAGAAGACCACCAGGCAGAGAAGCTTATCCCGGTGACGTGTTTTACCTTCATTCCCGGCTTCTTGAAAGAGCTGCAAAAATCATTGAATCGGACAATGTGGCTAAAAAAATGAATGATATTCCTGAATCAATAAAAAATAAAATTAAAGGGGGAGGATCGCTTACTGCTCTTCCAATAATTGAAACACAGGCAGGTGATGTTGCCGCTTATATCCCAACCAATGTGATATCTATTACAGATGGCCAGATCTTTCTGGAGCCCGACTTGTTTAACTCGGGAATAAGACCTGCTATTAATGTGGGGATTTCTGTATCACGTGTTGGTGGAAATGCCCAGATTAAATCGATGAAAAAAGTTGCCGGAACATTAAAACTTGATCAGGCACAGTACAGGGAATTAGAATCGTTCGCGAAATTCGGCTCCGATCTTGATGCTTCAACAATGGCTGCTATCAATAAGGGGGAAAAGAATGTTGAGATACTTAAACAAGGCCTCTATTCACCGGTGCCGGTTGAAAAACAAATTGCAATACTTTATTGCGGCACAAAAGGTTTGCTTAAAAATGTACCGGTCGAAAATGTAAAAGAATTTGAAAATGAATTCCTCGAATTTCTTGAAGTAAAACATTCAAAAGATGTTCTTAAACCCCTTAAAGAGGGGAAATTAACCGATCAAATAATTAATACTCTTGAGGAAGTTGCAAACGAAATAGTTGAAAAGTACAATAAAGGTAATCAAGAAGTACTTAAAGTGAACTAAAGTTAAGAGTGCCTAAAGTTAAGAAGAAAAGAAGTTAAAAGTTTGTAAAGCCGGGTATTTTTATTTCCCACTTTAGTAAGCTCTGTTGTTGTTTGAATGAGATAAGAAAAATGGCAAATTTAAAGGATTTACGTACACGTATAAACTCTGTTAAATCGACCAGGCAGATAACTCCTGCTATGAAAATGGTTGCTGCCGCAAAAATACGTAAAGCCCAGAACAGGATCATTCAGTTAAGACCATATGCTAATAAATTGCACAAACTCATTTCCATACTATACAATAACTCTACA
>JAUXED010000120.1 GCA_030618105.1 Bacteroidota bacterium
CAGGTAGAGATAAAACAGTTGTTGAAAAGCAGTACAAAGATAATAAGGGATATTCTTGATAAGGACATCGGCATTACCATACCTGGTCTGGGGACTTTTAGTTCTTATTTTAAGAAAAAACGTAAATCCTTTAATCCTTATCACAAGAAATTTATGCTGCTACCACCTAAACGTACAATACGATTCCATCCAGGATCTTCCATTAAAAATGAACTCAAATAAGGAGGTTTTAATGATGAATGAGAAAATAACATTTGCAAAACTTGTGGACAAGATTGCAGAAGAAACCGGAGCTTCTAAACAATTGATCCATGATCTTCTTATAGAAACAGTCAATTTAACCAGGGAAGGACTCAATAGAGACGGTTATACAAATCTTAGTGGTCTGGGACGATTTCGATTAAAATGGCATAAAGCAAGATCTGGTCGAAATCCTAAAACCGGAGAAAAGATTGAAATTCCCGGTCACAACACCGTGAATTTTAAAGCTGGAGCAAATTTAAGAGAATATATTAATCGTAAATATTCGCATTTGCAGTCAGAAATAATAGAAGACGAAATTGAGCAAGTTGAAGCTGAACCCACAGTTACTTCTATTAAACCGGAAGATACGCCCTCCCCGTCTGTTTCTGAAACACCCCCACCCCCTGTAATACAAGAAAAAGAAGAAGGGAAAAAACGATTTGCCAGGTGGCCATGGTTAGTCATTCCACTATTGATTATCATTCTTGCATATATTTTCTGGCCTTCCCAAAAAGTGTCTGAAACGGATATTAAAGAACCGGTCGTTTTTGAAAAAGTCGACAAGGATGTTCCAATTCCGCCTGAAGAAACAGAACAGCCCGAAATCAAACCGGTAATAGAAGACATTAAGTATGAAACGCCGGGCGGGCAACACACAGTTAAACCTGGTGAAAAATTATGGACAATCTCTCTGGATTTTTACAATCAAGGCGATTTATGGCCAAATATTTATCGTATGAATCTAAATGAAATTAAGAACCCGGATTTGTTGTCAATAGGGAATGAAATCATAATCCCATCTCTTCAGGGCAAGCCGGGAAGTTTAACACAGAAAGATATTGAAGATATCGCTGAAGGTTTTATTGAAGTATATCTGGCTTATAAAAAATCGGACAAGGAAAAAGCTCTATATTACTTGTGGGTTGTAAAAAAATGGAATATAAATGAGATTATCGATAAATACAGTGATAGAATAGATGAAACAGATTTAAAACTGGCGGATAAGATAGAAGGTTATCCTTATATTAAATAATAATATATGCATTTATCCTAACCTGGACAAGCCATAACCAAACAAGTATCAAAAATGAATATCGAACAAGGATTAACGAATAATGAATATAGAAGTAATACAAACCTTCATAAATCAAAAATCGGTATTCCTTGTTCATTATTCAATATATTTAAAGAGTTAGATAAAATTCTTTCCTTCTATAAACCTTGCCAATAAATCAACACAGAAGGTCGGTAAAAATATTCTGCCAAAAAATGGCAGAAATGAAAATTTATGGTACTAATAGATTAAATCAAAATGACACATAAGCATACACAGAACAAAACACACCAACAGCGGGATGATCTTACCGGTGAATATTTTGCCGGTGATGCCGGACAGATAATCCTGGCGTTACTATTTGCTGCCGTATGGATAGCCGATTCGTTTTTTCTTGAATATTCAACTTTCCTAAACCAGTACGTCCCACCTGTTTTCAGAATCTCTTTTGGAGTCCTCTTCCTGGCTCTGTCGGGTTACCTGGCAAAAACAGGGCTATCTATAGTGTTCGGGGAGAATAGAGAAAACCCCGGTGTAATCAGGAAAAGCGTATTCAATATCGTCCGCCATCCAATATATCTGAGCGAAATTTTGCTCTATTTTGGTCTTCTGATCCTGAATATTTCGCTGGCTGCTGCAGTTGTATGGATTATTGGGATAGCATTTTTTCACTATATCTCGAGATATGAAGAAAGTCTTCTGCTTGCCCGTTTTGGTAAGGAATATGAGCAGTATATGAAGGAAGTCCCAATGTGGATCCCAAGATTGAGGAAGAGATGAAAATATATTTTGCTGCATCAATAAGAGGTGGACGGGACTATGTCCGGGATTATAAAGCGATTATATCCAAATTGAGCATCTATGGCAAGGTGCTTACCGAACATATTGCATATGACAAACTGGATGACCGGGGAGAAAATATTTCCGATACTGCTATCTTTGAACGGGATACAGGATGGTTAAGAGAATCAGATATAATAGTTGCAGAAGTTACACAGCCATCACTTGGGGTAGGTTATGAAATTGCCCTCGGAGAATCGCTTGGAAAAAGGATCATCTGCCTTTTTAAACAAAAATCCGGCAACCTTTCAGCAATGATAAAAGGAAACAGGAAACTTGAAGTGCTTGAATATACATCTATTAATGAGTTATCAGCTAAGCTTAAGCAGGTATTTCAATAATAGTATACATTAAAATAAACTTATGACATTAAAACTATCCAACCCTTTTGCATGGCTATCCGAACATTCACAAAAATATGCATTGCTTATTTTCGGATCAGCTACAATAATTCTTCTTGTTTTACTGAGTGTTTTAGACCAACCGCTAAAAACAGATCAGGCACCGGGCGGGATCATTTCGTTTGAAATAGCCAAAGATTTTCTACGGTCACAAAGTATTCTTACTTCATGGGATCAACATTCCAAATTATTTGCTGCATTAAGCCTTGGATTGGATTTCTTGTTCCTGATTGCTTATTCACTTTTCTTATCACTATTGTGCTTTAAAACTGCAGAAAGATTCACAGGAAAAAATAATTGGTTTAGAAGTATTGGGATAATAATTGCCTGGCTCCAGTTCCTGGCTGCATTATTTGATTCCGTCGAGAACTATGCACTCATTCAACTTTTACTGGGATCTCAGAAGGAACTGTTTTCATCAATAGCATACTATTTCGCAGTAACGAAATTTCTGTTTATTCTATCAGCATTTGTATATCTTATAGCTGGTTTTATAATGCGATTATTCTTCAGAAAGGGAACCTCAAAATAATTACATTTTTATACAGAAATCCCGGTATTGAATATTTTTCATATTAAATCTATACTAAAAAAAATATTTATTAGTAGTTTAGAAATTGTAGATTAGCAGGACCAATCCTGAATTATATCCGGTTTTGTAATCCCGGGAAAAAATTTGAGAATGAGAAAGCAAATTATTAATATCATAATTTCGTTGATACTCATATTTATTTGCCAATCATTAACATATGCAGGTAATAAATTTTTAAACCTCACCTCATCCAACCTCCCGATCATAATTATAAATACTAATGGATTAACTATACCTTATGACAATCCAAGAATAGTGGCTGATATGGGTATTATTTATAACGGGCAAGGGGAACGTAATAATATCTCTGATTCGCTTAATAATTATTCCGGGAAAATCAGTATTGAGATCAGAGGAGCGAGTTCATCCGGTTGGTCAAAAAAATCGTATGGGATTGAAACACAGAATGAAGATGGCAGTAACAATAATGTTTCCCTGTTGGGGATGCCTGAAGAAAATGACTGGATTTTATATGCCTCTTATTACGACAGGTCGTTTCTAAGAAATGTACTTACATATAAGCTTGCAAACGAAATGGGCTGGTACGCCTCCCGTACCAAATACTGTGAGCTGGTTTTGAATGATGAATACCAGGGAATATATGTGCTGATGGAAAAGATTAAAAGGGATAAAAACCGCGTGGATATCAGCAAACTAAACCCTGATGAAATTAGTGGTGATGATGTAACGGGAGGATATATAATAAAAGTTGATAAAGAAGGCTGGAAACCGGGGATAGATTCGGAATATCCACCCTTTCCCGGTGCAACACAAACCATCCGGTATCAATTTCATTATCCTGATGCTGATGATATTGTTGAGGAACAGGTAAGCTACCTGTCAAATTTTATTGGAGCCTTTGAATATGTTATGGCAGGTGATAATTATGCGGATAACTTCTCAGGTTATCCCATGTACCTTAATGTTGAATCCTTTGCTGATTACTATATCCTTAACGAATTAAGCAAGAATGTTGATGGGTACAGATTGAGCGCTTATCTGTATAAATACAAAGACAGTAATGGTGGAAAGTTAACCGCCGGACCGGTATGGGACCATAATTTCAGTTTTGGAAACATCGGATATTATAATGGTCAATATTACTCCGGCTGGCAATTGGGATTTTTCCTTGAAGATGAAGGTTTTAAAACCGGTGATGGTTTTCAGGTTCCATTCTGGTGGAGAAAACTTATGCATGACTCATCATTTGTACAGCTTATTATCGACAGGTGGCGGGACTACAGGCAGGATATCCTCTATATTGATAACCTTCATCAATATATCGATGCTGTTGCAGATACTCTTGATGAAGCGAAAGAAAGAAATTTTGAAATATGGATTGGACCTGGTGACCCAAAATTACCCGAGGACGGATGGTTCCCTCCAACCGATCCGATTGACCACCTCCAGAGTTATTCTGACGAAATTGATTATCTGAAAGACTGGACTGCTGACAGGGTTATTTGGATTGATGAGAATATTGAATCTTTATTAAGTCTCACTGTTCCGGATGGAAACCTATCATATGGCTTTAACCTTGGGCAGAACATACCTAACCCGGTAAGTTCCGTAACCACTATCCCGTATGAATTGCCAGGGAAATGGCTGGTCAGAATAAATATCTATAATATACTCGGTGAGAGAGTAGCAACACTAGTAAACAGTGTTCAGGAACGAGGAAAGCATTCTGTAATATGGGATCCACAAGGACTCTCTAATGGTATATATATCTACGAAATTGAAGCAGGTGATTTCAGAGCTACAAAGAAACTACTGATACAAAAATAAGTTTAGATTATTGATCCTCCTTATGGCAGCAAACATTGAAATTAAAGCACGGGCAAGCAATTTTAACCGGCAAAAAATGATTGCAGAAACCTTAAGTGACATTCCAGGTGAACAGATATGGCAGGAGGATATATTCTTTAAAATTTCCAAAGGCAGACTAAAACTTCGTATTTTCGATTCCGGATCAGGAGAACTTATTTACTATATAAGGGCTGATTCAAGCGGACCTAAGGTGTCTCAATACCAGATATTCGTGACAAATGAACCAGAGAGTCTGCGAAATGTTCTGGCCTCTTCTCTGGGAGTTCGCGGAATTATCAAAAAACAACGTACTTTATATAAAATTGGTCATACCCGAATCCATTTTGACCAGGTTAATGACCTTGGAAATTTTATTGAACTTGAATTTGTGATGCAGGATAATACAAGTAAAAATGAAGCATTACAAACCATAAAAAACCTGATGGAAAAACTCGAAATTCAGGATAATCACCTGATTGACACGGCGTATATTGAAATGGTTTCTGATAATCAATAGAAATGTTTTTTTGAATTTATACAGTGCAATTCAACAGACTTGTAAATAAAAATTTATGCAAAATGAAATTACTAAACAAATAGAAATGAAAAAACACAATAATTTCCTGTTCAATTTAACCTTTGTGCTGGCAATTCTGATCTGGAAAAAACAAATATTCTTCGACCGAAACACATTTTCGGTTGTGGATATTATCACGCAAAGAAAACCTATAATGAAATAATGGAATTCAAAGATCAAATGAACAATACAATCCGGCTGGATAAATATCCATCCAGGATTATTTCCCTTGTTCCATCACAAACCGAGTTGCTTTTTGATCTGGGATTGGATGCCGAAATTGCAGGAATAACCAGGTATTGCATATATCCGCAGGATAAAACAGATAAACGAGCGAAAATTGGTGGTACAAAAAAATTTCAATTTGAAGTAATTGACAAACTACAACCCGATTTAATTATTGGAAATAAAGAAGAAAATTATCCTGAAGGGATTCAGCAACTTCAGGAAAAATATCCGGTCTGGATGAGTGATATAGCTACACTGGAGGATGCTTTATTGATGATTTGGGGTGTTGGTGAGTTAGTTAATAAAG
>JAUXED010000141.1 GCA_030618105.1 Bacteroidota bacterium
TAATGAGGTAATGAGGTAATGAGGTAATGAGGTAATGAGGTAATGAGGTAATGAGGTAATGAGGTAATGAGGTAATGTTTAATTTTCAAAAAATAATAAAAATATACTTTTTCCTTTGCATTTCAAAAAATGAAAATACTTTTGTAGAAAAATAAATCTGATTTATTAATTCAAAACTTTATAGCAATGGCTTATGTAATTAACGACGATTGTACAGCATGTGGTGCTTGCGTTGATGAATGTCCTGTCGAAGCAATCTCAGAAGGTGATATCTATAAGATTGATCCTGAACTGTGTACCGATTGTGAAGCATGTGTTGATGTTTGCCCGGTTGAGGCAATCCATCCGGCAGAGTAAAAGTTCTGTCAATTAGAAAAGCACTAAAGTACATGTTATTTCATGTGCTTTTTTTTTATTTATTACGGTCACGCGGATTATAACCTGAACCCTCCAAAATCAACTGATAATCATTGTTTTCCACTAAATCACTGAGTGTTAAACCCGGGTTTTTCCGCATATACTGTTCAACAATCCTGTACCCTATCCATACAGCTGCCCTGCCCGGTGATTCACCGGGGAAGTAACTTGTGAATGGTGCTTCACCTATAAATTTATTCACTGTCATACGGTCAGAGCTAAAAAGTAATTTGTGCTCAATCAGGTAAGTCCACATTTGTTTTTCATTCCTGCGACAAAATTTCATCTGGTCCTCAGAGTATCCCATTATTAAGCTGATATCTTCCCGGGGAACCAATGATTTAACAAGATACACCAACTTACCTTCATGGATAATATTATTTAACACATTATTTGCTAATTCTCTTGACCCCTGCATATTAAAATACCATTCTGAAGAAACCCATGCAAACATACAATCAGTAACAATTTTTTCCTTATGCATATTTGCCTGTTGATATTCGTAAAAACCCAGATGATCATAGTATTCACATTCGGTCCCCAGGTAACGATCAAGACCAATTGCCAGTATATTTGTATCAATTATAATAGAGGCATTGAACCCGGAAATAAATGTATATATATCCGGTATTGTTTTCTCGCTGAAATAATGTTTATAATGCTTAAAAGCTTCTGTTAATGCTTTTTCCAACACATCAATATCAGGGAACTCCCTATTAGTAGCCAGGTATACTTCACGGTTAGTACGATCAGTAATAAAGCTTTTGAGATATTGGGGATAATAGAGTGATCTTGTTTCGCCAATGTTTATTACATAATTAAATAATTCATAAAAATGACCGTATTTATTTTCCAGGTAAGGTAATGAGGAAGCAATACTATCAACGGATAGTTCAAACAATTCTTTTTCCAGTCTTTTGATCTTAATTTCCAAATCAATATTATCAATATCTACCTTAAAATTACTCCGGTTACATGATAAAAGTAAAAGTAGTAAAAGACTCAAAAGGCTTGTTTTCCTGATCATATTAGTCTAATTTTATAAATAATGCTTTATTAAAACAATTGTTTCTATTCAGTGCCTAAAGTTTGGAATGCTTAAATGCTAAAATGAGTAAATGCTAAAATGTCAAAATTTTTAGGCTATTCTCATTAAACTTTACATTTCTTAAGTCGGCAATCTTCAATCGGCAGTCGGCAATCTGAAAACTGGACTTTTTAATGTCAGTTCATAAAGTCAAACAAATTTTGAATTAAAGAACCAAAAAGCAAATAGCAAATTCCAAATATCAAATAATAAATGACAAATAAATTCCAAATATCAAAAATTCAAAACAGAATTAACCGATATATTGTTTTTGCGCCTTTCTTTTTTTGAACATTGGGATTTGATATTTATTTGTTATTTGATGCTTGTTTTTTGTGATTTTTAATATTTATTATTGTGTTATAATTGTTTGATTGTTATTTACTTTCTTGCCGACTGTGGACTGCCGACTGCCAACTGGTTAGTTACAAATAATTATGTTCATAATACCATATTGACTTTCCAATAGCTTTATATCTTTATTTCTTATCTTTACCTTTTGAGAATTTTCAGAGAGATCTTTAAAACGATAATATTCCAATATGAAAAATATGAATGTAAAAATAATAAAACTACCCTCCATTGCAAAGGTTGTTTTCCTCATCATATTGTCTTTTATCCTGATAACCGGCAGAGGATTTTCACAAGGAATCCGCTTCGGATTTTTTGCCAATCCACAGATCAGCTGGCTAAAGCCTGATATCAAAGAGGTTACAAACGAAGGTTCACGGTCTGGGATTAATATTGGTATTTCCATGAACAGCTATTTTACCAATAATTATGCTTTCTCAACAGGCATTTCAATTAATCGCTTAGGAGGTAAAATCAGCTATGAAGATTCAACAATTTTGCAACTTACCAACAGGATAGATACACTTTACCCTGGTAATATTCTTACCTGCAAAATGCAATACATTACCATTCCACTGGGACTAAAATTCAAGTCTGATGAAATCGGATATTTTACCTTTTTCGCTAAAGCAGGAATTGATCCTATGATAAATATTAGCGCTACCGGATTAACAACTGATAAGATAATCGATTCTGAGAGTATTAATGACGAGATCAATCTGTTTAATCTAGGGTATCACCTGGAGATAGGCATACAATATTCACTTGGCGGGCAAACAGCTTTACAGTTTGGTCTTAATTATCAAAATGGGATATTAGATATCACAACTGATGGTGAAAATCAGCTTGCTGATAAGATAATACTTAGTAGTGTGTCTATGCATTGCGGAATTATTTTCTAATGACCGGAAAGTAAAAGTACTATGAAAATTGCCATTGCTCAGCTTAATCCACATATAGGAAATTTTGAAAGGAACATCAGCGCAATAACGGACAAAATCAAAGAAGCAAAAGAAAAAAATGTTGATCTGGTTATCTTTCCTGAATTTTCTGTTCCCGGGTATCCTCCTCTCGATCTTCTTGAGCACAAGTCGTTTATTGATAAGTGCAAGCAAGCGGTTATTGAAATTGCAAAACAATGTAAAAATATTGCTGCAATTGTTGGCAGTCCGAGTCTGAATCCGGCAAAAACCGGAAAGAATCTTTTCAATACAGCATATTTTTTATCAGAAGGACAAATTATCTTCACTGTAAATAAAACTCTCCTTCCTACCTATGACATATTCGATGAGTACCGGTATTTTGAATCCAATACCAAATTTAGCTTAGTGAATTTCAAAGGGAAAAAAATTGCCATAACTATTTGTGAAGACTTGTGGGATCAACAGTTATCTGAGAACGATTTTGGGAGAAACAGTATATACAATATATCCCCAATAAAAGAATTAAGTTTACAGAACCCTGATTTTATTATTAACATTGCTGCTTCTCCTTTTGTATATTCCAGAATAGAAACAAAGCGAAATATTTTTACCAGCCATGCGAAAAAATTTAAAACTCCCATAATTTATGTGAATCAGGTTGGTGCACAAACTGAACTTATTTTTGAAGGAGGATCATTAGTTGTAAACACGGAAGGTAAAATAGTTGAACGTTTAAAATATTTTGAAGAAGATTTCAAAATAATAGATTCTCAAGAAATTGAAACAGGAACACCTTTGCCAATTATTAAAGATAACATAACTGAAAACATATATTACGCACTGGTTATGGGACTTCATGACTACTTTCATAAAATGAATTTCGGGAAAGCAATACTTGGTTTATCAGGAGGAATTGATTCGGCGGTAAGTCTTGCAATAGCCAGCGAAGCATTAGGCAAAAAAAACATAAAAGCTCTTTTGTTACCTTCAATATATTCATCAAAACATTCCATAACAGATGCTGTTTCACTCGCCGATAATCTGCAAACAGATTACAATATTGTTCCAATAGAACCAATGTTCAAAGACTTTAAGCAATCACTGAAACCTCTCTTCTGGGGACTTCCTGATAATACTACCGAAGAGAATATACAAGCTCGAATACGTGGAGTTTTATTAATGGCTGTTTCAAACAAATTTGGACATATACTTTTAAACACCTCAAATAAAAGTGAAACTGCCGTCGGATATGGGACATTATACGGTGATATGGCAGGCGGTCTTTCTGTGCTTGGAGATGTTTATAAAAGCGAGGTCTACAGGCTGGCACGCTTCATTAACCGTAATAAAGAAATAATCCCTGAAAACACTATTTTAAAACCCCCTTCAGCAGAACTTAAGCATGATCAGAAAGACACCGATTCACTTCCCGATTATGAAATACTTGATGATATTCTTTTTTTGTATATCGAAAAGCAAATGTCACCAGATGAAATCACTAAAAATGGATTTGACAATAAACTTGTTAGAAAAATTATTCATCTTGTGAACATAAATGAGTATAAGCGCTACCAGGCACCTCCCATCTTACGTATCTCCTCAAAAGCATTTGGAGCAGGCAGAAGAATGCCACTGGTTGCACGCTACAATGATTAAATGAGGTAATGAGGTGATGAGGTGATGAGGTGATGAGGTGATGAGGTGATGAGGTGATGAGGTGATGAGGTAATGAGGTGATGAGGAAATGGGGTAATGAGGAAATGAGGAAATGAGGAGAGGAGGGAAAGTCTAAAATGTTACGAGTTGCCTATTGCCGACTGCCGACTGCTGACTGATTAATTCTGCAATTTTTTTAATTCTTAATATTTTTTTACCTTT
>JAUXED010000107.1 GCA_030618105.1 Bacteroidota bacterium
AGTTTATTAACAAGAAGTCCTATAGTTGTTGCATTTACCAGCAATGTAAGAGTAACAATTCCGGCTGTTAGAAAAAGGAACTGATTCCTGATCTCTTCCGGGATAGCGCTCTCGTTCGCAACAATAAGCGCAAGTGCCAACCCTATGGCTCCGCGAAGTGCGCCCCACCATAATACATAAGAGTCTTTCCCGGATAATCCGTACCCTGTTCGTTTCATTACCGGGAAAAACATAGCTATTACAATAGCCCTTATAATGTGTATCCCAACATAAATTATTCCAAGGATCAGAAAATCATTACCGGAAAAAACTACCCTAAGGGCAATAACTACACCAACAATCAGGAAAATAAGGGTATTTGCAATAAAAGCCGCCAGCTCCCAGAACTCGTGAAGGAAATGTTCTACTTCCGGACTTATTCTTGTCCGGCCTACACTTGCCATTGCCAATCCCAGTGATACTAACCCGAGTACACCGGAAACATGGAAAAAATGTTCACAGACATAAAAAGTCATATATGCAGCTGCAATAATCACACTAATTTCAACCATGGCATCATTGAATACTCTTCTTACCCAGTTAATAGTCACACCACCGATAATAACACCAACCAGAATGCCTCCAACCGCTACTCTAAAGAATTCAATGATAGGTGAAGTTTCAGCAGCTTCACCGGTTATCCCTACCAGAAATACCATAAACAGAACTATTGCCGTACCATCATTAAGCAATGATTCTCCCTCGATAAGGGTTCCCAGTTTCTTGCTTGCACCCAGGTCTTTCAGAAGAGATACAACAGCTACAGGGTCAGTAGCACTCACAACCGCCCCGAACATAAGAGCTATTGGCCAACCCCATCCTGATAGCCCTATCCCGGCAAAATTAAGTCCGATTGCAAGCGCCGCGGTGAGAATCACGGCAACGAGTATGCCCGGTATAGCAAGTATTGACGCATTACCAACTGATTTTCTGAATGTATGAACATCCAATGCAAACGCGGCTTCAAAAATCAGGGTAGGCAAAAAAACGAACAGGATAACATGCGGATTAATGTTACCCGCCCATTCCACCGCGTTGCTTAAAAACTTAACATTAATATGAACCGATCCTACAGACCATGTGTCAAACCAACCAATGCGTGCTGCAACGCCAAGCCCTATGCCAATAATAAGTAAGCTAACAGTAAAAGGCAATGGGCTTTTACTTAATCCCTGCCGTGTAGCAGCACCGATTAGCAACGCAAGGATCACAAAAAACAAGGGTGACATATTACTCCCATGCTCTTCAACATGGTCTTGCTCCGGCATTTGTTCGTTTTCATGCTGAATTACTTCTATCTTGTCCTGATGAGATTCGTTTTGCGGCTGCCCAAGAACTGAATATACCCCAAACCAACAAATAAAAATTGTACCCAGAAAAAGAACTTTTTGCAAAAAGTAACGTTTTGTTTTCATAGCCTGTATAAATTTCTTACAAAATAGCAAATTGATTTGAATTTCAGTTCAATAATTAAGGATTGCATACAAAAAGTAAATTTTAACTAAATTGCATTTTTCTTCAGAAAGCTTCAAATTGAAATAAAATGAATGAGTTTTCCCGTATCACTGCATTCACAGGAGTATTTTTATTACTTCAATTCTTAGGCACATTGCTGCATGCTCAGCAACCGAAAACCTATGAAAGATTTGAATTCGAACTCCAAATTGATCTGTTACCTGATCTGAATCTTGAGATCAATCCCGAGTTTAGATTCAGTAACTTTATGGAATTCAGCGAACTTATCCTGCAAGGCGGACTAAATTATAAACCTTTTAAGTTTCTGAAATTAAGTGGATATTACCGTTTTATCGGGGATTATACTAATGATGAACCCGAATATCTTCACAGGTTTGCATTCGATGCAGAACCAAAATATGAGATCAACCGCCTGGAACTGGAACTCCGTTTAAGATTTACAAATTATACTGACTTTGCCGGAGAAACAGGGGAAAACAGATCGTATTACCGGTACCGTCTTCAGGCTAAATACAATATTAAGAACTTTAAATTTAATCCACATATTTCATGGGAGCTATTCCAGAAAAGTAGCGAGAAATCATTTTATAAAGGCAGGTACGAAGTTGGTGTAGAATACGGATTTAAAAAGAAAAATGAACTGGAAATATTCTATTTTCTGCAGGATTATTATAACAATGATAAGCTACATCATATAATCGGAGTTAAGTATCAGCTTAAACTGTAACTTTTAATAAAAATTTTGCAAACCTTTGTACAAAATTGATAATCCATTTTTATGAAAAGTCTTTTTGCATCTGATACATATTTCACACCTTCCGGCACCCAAGGGAAATCGTACAGACTAATTAAGATCTCCAGTTTGTTATTTATTATCAGGTTTTTATCTCTGGTGTTAAAGGCCCGTCGATTAGCTGTAAAAGGCCAATTCGACAGGCAGGCATGGGTAATCTCATCACACAGTGTTATGAAGCTGATTGAAAATTTCGGTGGCAGGTTTCATATTGAAGGATTAGACAATATACGTAAAAGTGACGGCCCTGTCGTTTTTGTCAGCAATCACATGAGCACGCTTGAAACATTGGTGTTCCCGTGTATAATTGCTTCTGAAAAGGAAGTGACTTTTGTTGTGAAAGACAGTCTTATTAGCCTTCCTGTTTTTGGTCCGATTATGCGTGCACGAATTCCTATAGTGGTAAGCAGGACAAACTCAAGAGAAGATCTTGCTTTGGTTATGAACCAGGGGGGAAAGTTTCTTGAAGAAGGGACCTCAATTATTATCTTTCCTCAAAAAACAAGGAAAGTTGAATTTATTCCGGATGAATTTAACTCACTGGGAGTAAAATTGGCCGGCAGAGCAGGTGTTCAGGTAGTTCCTGTAGCAATTAAAACCGACTATTGGGGAAAAGGGAAATTCATTAAAGCACTTGGGCCTATCTATCCTGAGAAAACAATTTATATGACTTTTGAAAAACCAATGCACATTCAAGGTACAGGTAAAGAAGAACACACAAAGATTGTTGAGTTTATCTCCGGAAAAATGGAAGAATGGAGTGACAAAGAGGAGAGTAAAAAGTAAATAGTATGTAGTAAGTAGGCAGAGAGCAGGAAGCGACTGGGCGAAGAAACATAGATATTCTTAGCGAACTCTGCGGTTAAATCTTTATTTTAAAACATTTTTAAAACCAAAACACATTATGAAACATTTTAATTTTTTCAGATTATTTGTTCCAATCTTTCTTCTGGTACTTGTATCCGGATGTAATAACCCGGTATCAGAAACCCAAAAAGATGCCAGGATACTAAAAATTGATTCTTTAAAACAAGCAGGGTACGAGATCATTGACCTGCATGCACATCTGAAAGGTGGTCTTACAATGGAACAACTCCTTGAACATTCTCAAAAAACAGGGATCAAATATGGTGTTGCTGCAAATTGTGGTGTAGGGTTTCCTGTTCAAAACGACTCTGACCTGAAAAAATATTATCACTCGGTTAAAGATTACCCGGTTTACCATGGTATGCAGGCAGAAGGCAGGGAATGGATAAATGCGTTCTCGCCGGATACAATAGCTCTGTTCGATTATGTATTTACCGATGCACTGACATATTATGATAACAAAGGGAGAAGAACAAGACTGTGGATGAAAGATGAAGTATTTGTTGAAGATGTAGATTCGTTTATGAATTACTATGTCAACCAGATTGTTGAGATACTTAACAATGAACCGATAAATATTTATGTTAACCCAACCTTTCTACCTGAGATAATAAGAGAAAGGTATGATGAATTATGGACAGAAAAGCGTATGCTAAAAGTTATCGGTGCTTTGACCGGAAACGATATTGCTTTGGAGATAAATGCGAGGTACAAAATTCCTTCTGCTGAATTCATAAAGAAAGCAAAAGAGCATGGTGTAAAATTCACTTTGGGCACAAACAACGGAGCAAATGATCTGGGTTACCTTGAATACAGTCTGCAGATGATCGGAGAATGCGGGCTTGAACCGGACGATTTCTGGAAACCTTAGGTTTTTTTCCTGTACTTCCCGGTCTGAATGGTTTAACGACACAATGAAATGATTTTTTTAACTTTGACTTTCATGAAAATTAAAAACTTCAAAAATAAATCAAAATGAAAAAGAACACTGGTTTGATACTTTTACTGGTTCTTGTTTTTTCCTCATGTGGGAAACAAGAGGTTGCAAAAAATGAAAAAGATCATTTTATCGATTCACTCCTTGCGGAGATGACGCTTGATGAGAAGATCGGACAAACAGTATTGTACACAAGCGATTGGACCAGTACCGGTCCGACAATACGCGACAGTTACAAGGAAGACATTAAAGCAGGAAAAGTAGGGGCTGTATTCAATGCTATTACCACGAAATATGTTCGTGATCTTCAGCACATAGCTGTGGAAGAAACAAGATTAGGTATACCTCTGATATTTGGTTTTGACGTGATACATGGTCACAGGACTATCTTTCCTGTACCACTTGGTGAAACTGCCTCATGGGATCTTGAAGCTATTGAACAGGGTGCCCGGGTTGCAGCAATTGAAGCATCGGCAGAAGGACTCAACTGGACTTTTGCACCGATGGTAGATATTGCCCGCGACCCTCGTTGGGGAAGAATAATGGAAGGTGCCGGAGAGGATCCATACCTGGGCTCACTTGTTGCGCGTGCACGGGTACGCGGCTTTCAGGGCGATGACCTTAGCGCTCCGAACACCATACTGGCATGCGTTAAACACTATGCTGCTTATGGTGCGGCACAGGCAGGAAGGGAATATCATTCGGTTGATATGTCCGAACGGATGCTCCGCTCAGTTTACCTGCCCCCATACTATGCTGCGGTAGACGAGGGAGTAGCAACAGTTATGACCTCCTTCAACGATCTGGATGGCGTACCTGCTACCGGGAATAAATTCCTGCTGAAAAAAATCCTGCGTGACGAATGGGGTTTTAACGGTTTTGTGGTAACCGACTACACATCTATCAATGAGATGGTTAATCATGGAAATGTTGCTGATCTAAAGGAAGCTGCAAGTCTTGCTTTAAATGCCGGTGTTGATATGGATATGCAGGGTGCTGCTTTTGATGATTATTTAAAAGTGCTTTTAGAAGATGGAAAAGTAACTGAAGAGCAAATCAACCTTTCAGCACGTCGTATCCTTGAAATGAAATACAACCTGGGACTATTTGATGATCCGTACCTGTACTGTGATGAACAACGTGAGAAGGAGTTGATTTATCATCCCGATCATCTAAAAGCTGCTCGTGATATGGCAAAGAAATCAATGGTTCTGCTCAAGAATGACAACCAGGTATTGCCACTGTCGAATAAAAGCGAAAAGCTGGCGGTGATAGGTCCGCTGGCTGATTCAAAAAAAGACCTGCTTGGATCGTGGAAAGGTGCAGGTGAGGATGATCGCCCCGTTTCGATACTTGAAGCCATCCGGAAAATTGCAGGTAACCAAAATATTATTTACGCGAGGGGTTGTGATATTAATTCCACTGACCGTTCGGACTTTGGAAAAGCTCTTTATGCTGCTATGGTTGCCGATAAGGTGATCATGATAATGGGTGAATCAAGTGAAATGAGTGGTGAGGCAGCAAGTCGTTCCAACATAAATTTACCAGGTATTCAGACCGAACTGATAAAAAGAATAAGTAAAACAGGAAAACCGTTAATAATTGTATTGCTAAACGGTCGTCCTCTTGACCTTACGGAAGAATCCCAATTAGCGGATGCCATTCTTGAAGCCTGGTTCCCGGGAACCGAGGGAGGACCGGCAGTTGCAGAGATCCTTTTCGGGAATAGCAATCCTTCCGGAAAATTACCTGTAACATTTCCGCGAAATTTAGGGCAGGTACCAATTTATTATAGTGTGAAAAACACGGGACGTCCAATGGATCCGGATCAAAAATACACATCCAAATACCTTGATGTTCCCAATACCCCTCTGTATCCGTTCGGGTACGGACTAAGCTATACAACTTTCGAGTATAGCGAGCCACAGATTAACGACACTATTCTTGCACCCGGCAGTGAACTTGAGATAAAGGTAAAAATAAAGAATACCGGTGAATATGATGGCGAAGAGGTTGTGCAACTGTATGTCCGTGATCTTGTTGGCAGTGTAACACGTCCGCTTAAGGAACTTAAAGGATTTAGTAAAATATTTATCCCAAAAGGTGAAGAACGGGAAGTGGTTTTTCATTTGAAACCTGAAGATCTGGCATTTTACAGAAAAAATATGAGCTGGGGAACTGAGCTTGGTGAATACATATTATTTACCGGAGGAAGTTCAGCAGACACAAAAGAGATATCATTCAGGCTGGTTAAGTAGAAAGCAGTTTATTGGAAACAGAAGAGTTGGGATGCAAAGAGCAAAGAGCAGAGGGCGAAGAAAGTTGAGGGGGTATTGTTGCTATGTTGAAAAGTTTAGAAGTTAGTAAAATATATTAATGTCAGACCACTAGTTTTTTAACCTGGTCAGCGGCTTGCTGCAATGTGATTGCTGAGAAAACTTTTAACCCGGAATCATCAATTAGTTTCTTTCCTTCTTCGGCATTTGTTCCCTGCAAACGGACAATTACCGGTACAGTAATATTCCCTACCGAGTGGTAAGCATCAACAACACCTTGTGCCACCCGGTCGCAGCGAACAATTCCTCCAAAAATATTGATCAGGATTGCTTTAACATTGGGGTCTTTCAGGATAATGCGGAAACCGGCTTCAACTGTTTCAGCGTTAGCTGTACCACCAACATCAAGAAAGTTAGCCGGATCGCCTCCTGACAGTTTAATAATATCCATTGTAGCCATAGCCAGACCGGCGCCATTCACCATGCAACCGACATTTCCGTTAAGCTTGATAAAATTAAGATCATACTTGCCGGCTTCCACTTCAGCCGGATCTTCTTCGGAAAGATCCCGCATCTCTGCATAATCTTTATGGCGGAAAAGGGCACTGTCATCAATATTCACTTTACAATCTACCGCTAAAATATTGTCATCCGAGGTTTTCATAACAGGATTGATCTCAAATAGAGAAGAGTCACTACTGTCATACGCCTTGTAAAGAGCTACAACAAACTTAACCATTTCTTTAAATGCTTTACCGTTAAGCCCCAGTTTAAAAGCAATTTTCCGTGCCTGGAATGCCAGTATCCCCACTTTTGGGTCAATCTCTTCTTTATATATCAAATGTGGTGTTTTTTCAGCTACACTTTCAATATCAACTCC
>JAUXED010000125.1 GCA_030618105.1 Bacteroidota bacterium
AGGTGATGAGGTGATGAGGTGATGAGGTGATGAGGTGATGAGGTGATGAGGTGATAAGGTGATGAGGTGATGAGGTGATGAGGTGATGAGGTGATAAGGTGAATTTCTGTCAGCTAAAGATTGTAATAACCAGTCTTCTTGGACCGCCATGATTTCTGAATTCACATAGGTATATCCCCTGCCAGGTTCCAAGGTTCAGGCGCCCGTTAGTAACAGGTATCATCAGTGTCTGTCCGATGAGTGATGATTTGAGATGTGCAGGCATATCATCTGCTCCTTCAAAAACATGAGTATAAGCAGGGTCATTTTCCGGTATAAGTTTATTCATGAATGATTCAAAATCTGTTCTTACCGATGGATCGGCATTCTCGTTCAAGGTAATACCTGCAGAGGTGTGCTTTAACAGGATATGGATCAACCCGTTATCAGGAAGTTCACTTAACCGGTCTGTAACCATTTGTGTAATAAGATGAAATCCTTTTGGATATGCCGGCAACTTAATTTCAAACTGCTTTATCAAAACAAATGCTTTTCTACAAATTTAAGATTACTATCTATATTAAAAAATGTTAAAAGAAACACATGTCCGGTTTGTCTTATTATAATTATTATTTTTGATGGTCTAAATTGCGAAATCTCAACCATGAAAATGAAGCTTTTTTTTTCTATTTTTTTCCTGCTTTCAGGGTTTTTCCTGTCATCGGCACAGGAAAGGGAATTGCTTCAACTTTCAGGAATGGTTTTCAATGAAAATTCCGAGCCGGTCAAATATGCTCATATTGTTTCAAAAAGCACTTACCGTGGAACAATTACTGACACTACAGGTCTTTTTACAATAGTAACTCACAAAAATGATACTATCTTATTTTCATGTATGGGTTATAAACCTGCCTATTATGTTGTACCTCAGGAATTAGATAATTTTTATTATACAATTGATGTATTAATGGAACATGATACGATCATGCTCGAAGAAGTTATTATCCTTCCCTGGAAAACCTATGAGGAGTTTAAAGAAGCCTTTCTAAGTCTGAGAATTCCTGAAGGTGATTACGAACACGCGTTAAGAAATATCGCCATCATACAGATACAGATAAAATATGACGAAACTCCTTATCCGGGTGTAGCTTATAAACAAGCTATGAACCAGCAGATACAGAAATCCATAACATATGGTCAGTATCCTGTAAATAATCTTCTAAACCCAATGGCATGGGCTAAATTCTTCAATGAACTTAAGAAAGGGAAACTGAAACGATATATTCCCAAAGAAGAAAAAAAAACTGATAAAAAAGCAGGCTCTTAATAAAAACGGGTGCAATTTATTGCTTGTTATTTAGTTATTGTAAAAGAAATAGTTTTCCTTATTCAAGATGAAATATGCAGGCTTAATCTTATTATTTCTTTTACCTTACACGGTTTCCGGTCAGCAGAATTATATACTCAATGGCGCTATTCGTGATACAACAGGTAGTCCTGTCCGTTATGCAAACATATATGCTGAGGGTACAAATCTCGGAACCTCAGCAGATTCAACCGGAATGTTCAGACTTATACTGGAAAACAATAAGAATTACACCCTGGTTATTTCAGCCGTTGGGTACATTAATAAGAAAATAAGTGTATCAACCATTTCAGGCAAAGGCAAAACAATCAGTCTTATACTTAAGTCTTCAAGTAAAGAACTAAAAAAGGTTGAAGTGTATGGAAGCCGCGCGAGACCGCCAGGCTTTATACAAATAGAATTGAAGGATTTTCATGTTCTTCCTAATGCTTCCGGTAACATTGAGTCTATACTAAAAACCATGCCCGGTGTATCATCTTCAAATGAATTAAGTTCCCAATATTCAGTCAGGGGTGGAAATTTTGATGAAAATCTTGTTTATGTTAACGATATTGAAATTTATCGCCCGTTTCTTGTGAGGTCGGGTAAACAGGAAGGTCTTAGTTTTGTAAATCCCGATATGGTCTATTCCATTCAATTCTCAGCCGGGGGATTTGATGCTTCATATGGGGATAAAATGGCATCGGTACTGGATATCAGGTATCGAAAACCAACAGAATTTTCAGGATCTTTTACTTTTAGTCTCCTTGGTGGATCAGCACACATCGAAGACATATCGGCAAATAAAAAGTTTACTTATATTTCCGGTTTCCGGTATAAATCTAACCAGTATCTTCTAAATACTTTTGATACTAAAGGAGACTACAAACCCTCTTTCACTGATTGGCAGACCTACCTTAACTATGAATTAAGCGAAAAATTGGATATTGGTTTCCTGGGAAATTTTGCATCGAACTCATATCAATTTATTCCCGAAAACCGGCGGACTTCCTTTGGCACTGTGAAAGACGCAGTACAACTTTTCGTGCTTTATGATGGTCAGGAGATCGACAGGTTTACCACATTAACCGGGGCTGTTTCTGCTAATTACCGGCCAAATGATAAAGTAGAAATAAAGAATATTATTTCTGCATTTAACACCAGGGAACAAGAAACCTTCGATATTGAAGGATTTTACTCATTGAATGCTCTTGACAGAGAAATAGGGTCAGAGAATTTAGGAGACAGCATTATGAATATCGGGGTTGGCCATTTTATTGACCATGCAAGGAACAACCTGGATGCAACAGTATTATCAATATCTCAAAAAGGGAAATATAAGTCAGGCAAAAGCATTCTTGAATGGGGTTTGAAGATAAAACATGAGGTAATAAACGATCAGATCAGGGAATGGAAACTTGTTGATTCTGCCGGGTTTTCCCTGCCCTACTCCGATGAAGAAGTGAATCTGGCTGAGAGCAGATATGCAAACAACAGATTATCCTCAAACCGGTATACCTCATATTTGCAACATACCGGACTTTATTCCATTGGTACAACAGCAATACAGGTTAATGGTGGACTGCGATTCCATTACTGGGACCTGAACAGCCAATTTCTGTTAAGTCCCAGGGGTATTATCTACATTGAACCTGCCTGGCTAAATGACTGGAGGTTCCACCTTTCAACAGGAATCTATTATCAACCACCTTTTTATAAAGAGCTAAGGATGCCGGATGGATCTTTGAACAAAAATATTGAAGCTCAAAAGTCAGTTCATTGTGTTGCAGGCAGCGAATTTAATTTTATTGCATGGGAGCGTCCGTTCCGGTTTACTACCGAGGTATATTACAAAAAACTTGACCAACTGGTTCCTTATTTCATTGATAATGTACGTATTGATTATGTGGGACAAAATATTGCCCACGGTTATGTTACCGGGATCGAATTAAAAATAAATGGTGAGTTCGTGGATGATGCTGAATCATGGGCCAGCTTATCCATAATGCAGGCAAGGGAAGATATTGAAAACGATTCATACATTAATGATGATGGTGAAACAATCTACCCGGAATCTTATCCGAGACCAACAGACCAGCTCCTGAATTTCTCCCTGTTTTTCCAGGACTATTTTCCCGGTAACCCAACATACCGGGTACACCTTATTATGCACTATGGAACAGGATTACCTACCAAACCTGCTACTACCGAACGATTCGACCAGTATTTCAGGATGCCGTCGTATCGCAGAGTGGATATCGGTTTCTCAAAAACTTTTTCAGCAGGAGACAATTCCCGTTTAATGAATGGCGTTCTCAGACATCTGGAAACTATCCGGATCGGGGCAGAGATATTTAACCTTTTGGATATCAATAACACTGTTTCGTACATCTGGATCAGAACGGTGAACAATCTGGACAATGTTTCAAACCGGTTTGCTGTTCCTAATTACCTTACTTCAAGGAGATTGAATTTCAGGGTGTCAGTACGGTTTTAATTCTTAGAACTAATAGTTGAGTAGTTGAGTAAGTTAAGTAAGTTGAGTAAGGTATTTTGTTTCTTAACATATTTTAATTAGAGCAGAAATAACTATTTTTGATGAAGATTTTTTTACCCGAAAGTTGTTCCAATTTGCTTATTTGCAAATATTTAACTCATTAACACAATACAAATTATGAATTCACAGGATTACATGGCCCTTGAAGAAAAATACGGTGCTCATAATTACCATCCCCTACCCGTTGTTCTTGAACGTGGTGAAGGTGTATATGTCTGGGATGTTGACGGCAAGAGATACTTTGATTTTCTCTCAGCTTACTCTGCTATAAATCAAGGGCATTGTCATCCAAAAATTGTTGATGCGCTTACTGAACAGTCAAAAATCCTTACCCTTACTTCCAGGGCTTTTTATAACAATGTTTTAGGTGAATACGAGGAATATATCACCAATTATTTCGGATATGACAAGGTTTTACCTATGAATACAGGTGCTGAGGGTGATGAAACTGCTATTAAGCTATGCCGCAAGTGGGCATATCAGAAAAAAGGAATAGGTGAAAATGAAGCTATGATAATTGTTTGTGAAGGTAATTTCCATGGAAGAACCATTACAGTTATTTCAATGTCAAGCGATCCGGAAGCACGAAACGAATTTGGTCCATATACTCCGGGTTTTATTACCATACCTTATAATAATATTGATGCACTGGAAAAAGAATTAAAAAATCCAAATGTGGCAGGATTCCTGATTGAACCTATCCAGGGTGAAGCAGGTGTATTTGTTCCTGATGAAGGTTACCTGAAGAAAGCATCCGATCTTTGCAGGCAAAACAATGTGTTATTTATTGCAGATGAGGTACAGACAGGAATTGCCCGTACTGGAAAGTTACTTGCATGCGATCATGAGGGTGTGCGACCTGATATTCTTATCCTGGGTAAAGCCTTATCCGGAGGGGTTTTACCTGTATCGGCAGTTCTGGCTGATGATGATATCATGCTAACGATCAAGCCCGGTGAACACGGATCAACATTTGGCGGAAATCCGGTAGCAGCAAAAGTTGCCATAGCAGCTCTTGAAGTTGTTAAAGAAGAAAAACTTGCTGAAAATGCTGAAAGACTGGGAGAAATATTCAGGAATGAATTTCGCAATATTGAATCTGAAATGATAAAAATAGTGCGGGGAAAAGGGTTATTAAATGCTGTAGTAATTGCTCCAAAAGGTGGAAAAGAAGCATGGGATGTATGCTTAGCCATGAAGGAATATGGCGTAATTGCCAAACCTACTCATGGGGATATTATCCGGTTTGCTCCTCCCCTTACCATTACTGAGGAACAATTAAGGGATGCAATGGAAAGGATAAAAAAGGCATTCAGGGAATTTGAATGATTGAATGACTGAATGATTGAATACTAAAATGTTAATTTCTTCATTTCTTTATTTTCGCATTTCCTCATTTTCGCATTTCCTAATTAAATATCTTTCAGCAGAACATTAGATGGTGAGTTTTCAATAGTTTGCTC
>JAUXED010000089.1 GCA_030618105.1 Bacteroidota bacterium
GTTACTGGTTACTGGTTACTGGTTACTGGTTACTGGTTACTGGTTACTGGTTACTGGTTACTGGTTACTGGTTACTGGTTACTGGTTAATATGCTATAATTCAATTGTTTAATAAATCAATGTGTGTTTAATTCAATAATTAATCATTTTCCTAAGAGACCAAAAACCAGTATTAAGGCAAAAGTATAAATATGCTGATAATATATCCAAAAATATAATAACTTACCAGTATATTTATAGTTGACACGGGCAACCAGTCACCAGTAACCAGTAACATAGGTTAATTATTTTTTTTATTAATTTGCGAAGCTATGTTCTTTTTATTCAAAATTAACTATTTTCATCAGTAATAATTTATTTCCAATGTCTGATATTCTGAAAACCGACATACAATATTTAAGCGGGGTTGGACCAAAAAGAGCTGATTTATTAAGAAAGGAGCTTCAAATCAAATGTTTTGAAGACCTTTTGTATTATTTCCCATACAAATATGTTGACAGAACAAAGTTCTATACTATCAGAGAAATAAACAGCACTCTTCCATACATTCAGATCAAAGGCCGTATAACCGGCTTTAAAACTGCAGGTTACAAAAGAAACAAAAGACTTGTTGCAGATTTTACTGATGATACAGGAACTATTGAACTTGTATGGTTCCGGGGTATTCAATGGATAAAAGAGAGTATTAAGACCGGAAAAGAATATGTAGTTTTTGGTAAACCCGGAATTTTCAATAATAGAATAAATGTAATCCACCCTGAAATTGAAGCACAGGAAACACTGAAGAGTAAGATCAATGCTCCCTTACAATCTTTTTACAATACAAGCGAAACATTAAAAAGAAGCTATCTCAATTCAAAAGCTATTCAGAAACTACTGAATAATCTTCTTCAGCAAATTGAAGGAAAAATCAGGGAAACAATGCCATCCTACATGATTAAAGAGCTAAAGCTTTTATCATTGAACGAGGCACTTCTCAATATTCACTTTCCGAAAAACCCCACTATTCTAAAAAAAGCAGAATTCAGACTAAAATTTGAAGAACTTTTTTATATCCAGCTAAACCTGTTTAAACAGAAAAAAACAAGAAGTAAAGAATTCACAGGACATATTTTCTCAACCGTAGGTAATAATTTCAATACTTTTTATCATAAACATCTTCCATTTAAATTGACCTCAGCCCAGAAAAGAGTATTAAAAGAGATCAGGCAGGATACCGGTTCCGGGAAGCATATGAACAGGCTTCTTCAGGGGGATGTCGGTTGTGGAAAAACACTTGTTGCATTAATGAGTATGCTTATAGGGCTTGATAATGGTTTCCAGTCTTGTATGATGGCTCCCACCGAAATACTTGCCAAACAGCATTTCCATACACTTACAAAAATGCTGGGGAATATGGATATTCGAATTGCACTGCTTACAGGTTCTACAAAACAATCTGAAAGAAAAGTATTGTTCAAAGAACTTAAAGAAGGAACACTTAATATCCTTGTAGGTACACATGCATTAATTGAAGAAGTTGTTAAATTCCATAATCTCGGTCTTGTAGTTATTGATGAACAGCATCGTTTTGGTGTTGCACAGAGAGCAAAGCTTTGGAAAAAAAATAAACAACCTCCTCATATTCTCGTAATGACCGCAACACCTATTCCGCGAACACTTGCAATGACACTTTATGGTGATCTCGAAATATCAGTTATTGATGAACTTCCACCGGGAAGAAAACCTGTAATAACAGCACATTATTACGACTCAAAAAGATTAAGACTTTTCGGTTTTCTTCGTAAACAAATTAAGAAAGGACAACAAATATATATTGTATATCCACTTATCCAGGAATCCGAAAAAATGGATTATAAAGATCTGGAAGATGGCTACGAAGGCATAGTAAGGGAATTTCCACCACCGGAATACGCAGTGAGTGTTGTACATGGAAGAATGAAATCCGAAGAAAAAGATATTTCCATGAGGTATTTTGTGAAGGGACAAACTCATATTATGATAGCTACAACTGTAATCGAAATTGGAGTTGATATACCTAATGCTTCCGTAATGGTTATTGAAAGTGCAGAAAGATTTGGCTTATCACAACTTCACCAATTGCGAGGCAGGGTTGGCAGAGGAGCAGACCAATCCTATTGTATACTTATGACCTCAATGAAACTTACTTATGAAGCAAGAAAAAGAATTGAAACGATGGTAGAAACAAATGACGGTTTTGAAATTGCTGAAGTTGATCTGAAATTGCGCGGACCGGGAGACCTGGAAGGAACACAACAAAGTGGCATTGCATTTAGCCTTAAAATTGCCAACCTGGGAAAAGACGGACAAATTCTTCAATACGCGAGAGACCGTGCTGAAGAGATAATAGAAAATGATCCGGATCTTAATAAACCAGATAATTTAATCCTTGTATCACAATTACAAAAGTTGAGGAAAGAAAATATCGACTGGAGCTCAATAAGTTGAAGTATAGAAACGCTTCGCAACTGCTAAAGCTATATGCGAACCCGGGCAATGAAGTTAAATTCCGATACATTAAATTGTCAATATACTGCAAAACCTGACAAACTACATTTTGTTTTCTTCTATTCTTTTTAACTTTACAAACTATTTTATTATGGTAAATGGGAACATCGAAGGAAATTGAACATCCCGGAGTAATTACGAGTATTGATTCTTCCAAAATAAAGGTCAATATCACAACCTATTCAGCATGTTTATCATGCAGTGCGAAAGGTATATGTTCCATATCCGATGTTAAGGACAAGATTATAACTTTAATTATCACTAGTTCCCTTACCCGGAATGAGGTATTGGCAGGACTTATTTCCCTTGGTGCTCTGGCACCCTACTATCTGGTCTTATATTTCTACAAAGAAAAAATCAGGAATAAATTCACCTTTGCAATCAAAAAACAGGAACAATGAGCAGCATATTGATAATAATATTATCTCTCTGTTCTATTGGTATTGTAGCTGCAATAATACTTTACCTGTTTGCACAAAAATTTAAGGTTCCTGAAGATCCTATAATACATGATGTTGAAGATGCACTGCCGGCTGCCAATTGTGGAGGATGCGGGTATCCCAGCTGTAAAATTTTCGCAGAGGCATGTGTAAATTCAGATTCTCTCGATGATCTGTACTGTCCGGTAGGCGGACAGGAGACCATGGACATTGTGGCAAATCTCCTGGGCAAAGAAGTAAAACAAACTGATCCAAGAGTTGCCGTTATACGATGTTCGGGATCATTTGAAAACAGACCAAGAACAAACCATTACGATGGTGCTTCATCATGTGCAGTAGCATCCGCATTATATGTTGGTGACACTGATTGCCCGGTTGGATGTCTTAGCATGGATGATTGTGTGGAAGTTTGTGAATTCGAAGCCATATATATGAATAGAAAAACCGGTCTGCCGGTTGTAATTGATGAAAAATGCACTGCTTGTGGTGCTTGCGTTGAAGCTTGCCCGAGAGATATTATTGAACTAAGAAAGCAAAATAAAAAAGACAGGCATATATTTGTTTCATGTATTAATAAAGAAAAAGGCGGAATTGCCAGGAAATATTGTTCTGTTGCCTGCATTGGATGTACAAAATGTTTCAAAGTTTGTGAATTTGAGGCAATTACAATGGGCAATAATCTGGCTTTTATCGATTCAGATATGTGTGCACTATGCAGAAGATGTGTAACTGAATGCCCAACTAATGCAATACTCGAAATCAATTTTCCACCCCGAAGAACAAAAACGGACGAAGAGAAAAAAACAGCGTCAGATAAAATTTCAGAAAAAGTTAAAACCGATATAAAAGAGTGATACTGATATTAGTTCCTTTAATAAAATGAGGAGAAACCAAGCGTTAACAACCTATAAAAAAGGTGGAATTCATCCGGCAGAGTATAAACTCACGGATAAAAGTCCTGTTCAAATATTACCACTTCCTGAGAAAGTGACTATTCTACTCTCTCAACATATTGGTGTACCTGCAATACCGGTTGTCAGTAAAGGTGATACTGTTAAAGTTGGACAGTTAATTGCACAGGGTAAAGGATTTGTGTCTGCCAATATTCACTCATCAGTGTCGGGGAAAGTTGTTAAAATCGATTCATTACCTGATCTTACCGGTTATAAAAAATCTGCAATAGTTATTGAGGTGGAGGGAGATGATTGGGAAGAAAACATAATTCAATCAACTGACCTTCTAAAAGATATCACACTTTCAAAAGATGAGATATTAGAAAAGATCCGTGAATCAGGTATTGTTGGATTAGGAGGTGCAGCATTCCCGTCACATGTTAAACTTATACTACCCCGGGATAAAAAAGCTGAAGCACTCATCATTAACGGAGTTGAGTGTGAGCCTTATTTAACTTCTGATCACAGGTTAATGCTTGAATATGGTGAAGAAATGATGGTTGGTATCCGGATCCTTATGAAAGTCCTGAATGTTAGGAAAGCTATGATCGGGATCGAAAATAACAAAGCAGATGCTATTTATCATTTAACAGATATTGCCTCAAAATTTCCAGGAATTGAAGTATATCCTTTAAAAGTAAAGTACCCCCAGGGAAGTGAAAAGCAACTTATTGAAGCTCTTACAGGCAGGGAAGTCCCTTCCCGGAAATTACCTGTTGATGTAGGCGTTATTGTTCATAATATATCGACAGCATACGCAGTTTACGAAGCCGTTCAAAAAAACAAACCACTGATAAACAGGATAGTAACAGTTTCCGGCAAATCATTGAAGAAACCATCCAATTTTGTTGTCAGGATCGGTACTTCTGTCCGGTTCCTCATTGAAGCAGCCGGCGGTCTTCCTGAAAATACAGGGAAGGTAATAAGTGGCGGACTGATGATGGGCAAAGCTCTTAACTCTCTGGATGTACCAGTGATAAAAGGAATGTCAGGAATACTAGTCATACCTGAAGATGAAACGAAAAGAAAACCAATTGAACCCTGCATCCGGTGTTCAAAATGTGTAACCGTTTGCCCTATGGGACTTGAGCCGTATTTATTAATGTCTTTAACTCAAAATGGAAATTTTTACAGGCTGGAAAAAGAAATGGTTTTGGATTGTCTTGAATGTGGTTCATGCAGCTATATCTGTCCGGCTAACAGGCCTTTACTCGACTATATCAGACTTGGAAAAACGGACGTGAAAAAAATAATTTGATCTCATATGAGTAAATTACTAACGGTTTCTCCATCACCACATATTTACGGAAAAGATACAACTCCGAATCTTATGTACGGTGTCATCATCGCCCTTATACCTGTAGTACTGGCTTCAATCCTGTATTTCGGGTGGGGTGCCGTAATCGTTATATCAGTCGCGGTAATTTCGTCAGTTTTATTTGAGTTCCTGATCCAGCGATTCCTTTTGCAGAAAAAAACTACGATACAGGATGGCTCAGCAATTATTACAGGCTTATTACTCTCCTTATGCCTTCCTTCTAATTTCCCCGTTTGGCTTATTATCCCCGGGAGTCTGTTTGCAATTGGAGTAGGTAAGTTATCCTTCGGTGGATTGGGTAATAACCCCTTCAATCCGGCGCTCGTGGGAAGAGTTTTCCTGTTTATTTCTTTTCCAGCACAAATGACAAGCTGGCCTGAAGCACAAGGATTTCAAACTCAATATATTGATGCAACCACCGGGGCAACTCCACTAAATATTATTAAAGAAGGTCTGGGTAAGGGAGATTCCATTTCACATCTGATGGATAAAATCCCAACTTATCAGCAATTATTCTTTGGCAACATGGGTGGATCAATTGGCGAAGTTGCTGCAGTTGCGCTAATCCTTGGTCTGGCATATTTGCTGTTACGAAAGATCATAACCTGGCATATACCTGTATCAATAATCCTTACTGTCGTAATTTTCACAGGCATTCTATGGCTTGTCAACCCGGCACAAAATGCCGATCCTCTGTTCCATATCCTGTCAGGAGGAATACTGCTGGGAGCAATTTTTATGGCAACTGATTATGTTACCTCACCCATGACAGGTAAAGGAATGATCATTTACGGGATCTGCATCGGAATATTAACAGTAGTGATCAGACGATTCGGATCCTACCCTGAAGGTGTTCAATTTGCAATACTTATTATGAACGGATTTGTTCCGCTGATAAATTACTATATCAAACCAAAACGATTTGGAGAAGAGGTGAAAAATGGGTAAGAAAGAATCTTCTTTTGTAAATATGGTCATTACCCTGTTTGTGATAACATTAACAGCATCAATTGCCCTGGGATTCGTGTATGAGTTTACAAAAGTACCCATTGCTGTTGCTAAACAGGCTGCAAAAATGAAAGCAATCAATGAGGTTCTTCCTGAATTCAATAATCTGCCAAATGAAGAAATATATAAAATAGTCATTGATAATGATACTTTATATTTTTACCCGGCACGTGAAGATAACAAGCTGGTTGGTACAGCAATTGAAACATATACAAATAAAGGGTTTAGCGGAAAAATTAAGTTGATGGTCGGGATTTTACCCGACGGTTCAATTAATAATATAGTTGTACTCGAGCATAAAGAAACACCGGGTCTGGGCGATAAAATGTCAAAGAGTAAATCTGATTTTAGTTTGCAGTTTCATAAAAAGAACCCGGAAAACTTTAACCTGAGTGTAAAAAAAGATGGAGGTGATGTTGATGCTATAACAGCTTCGACAATAAGTTCCCGTGCATATTGCGATGCAGTAAAGCGAGCTTATAACGCTTATATAAAAGGAGGTAAAAAATGAACCAGTGGAAAAATTTTAGTAAAGGGCTCTTCAGAGAAAACGCGGTATTCGTTCTGTTCCTGGGATTATGCCCTACCCTGGGTGTAACAACTTCAGTAATTAACGGAGTGGGAATGGGACTGGCAACAACATTTGTTTTGCTTATGTCAAATATTGTAGTTACCCTGATTAAAAACTTTATTCCTGACAAGGTAAGGATCCCCTCATTCATTGTTATCATTGCATCGTTTGTTACTATTGTTGAGTTATTAATGCAGGTATATCTACCCAGCCTGTTTGATGAACTCGGTTTGTTTATCCCATTAATAGTGGTTAACTGTCTTGTTTTGGGGCGTGCAGAAGCTTTTGCTTCAAAAAACACCTTCACCTCATCAGTTGTTGATGGCCTGGGTATGGGGCTCGGTTTTACTATGGCACTCTTTTTTCTGGGTGGAGTCAGGGAGATACTCGGCAATGGATCATTTCTGGGTTTCAAATTTATCCACGGCGATGGAATACTTCTTTTTATACTCGCTCCCGGGGCTTTTATTGCACTGGGATACCTTATTATGATAATGAACAAAATCAATAAGAAAACTGCTTAAAGAAACAATCACTATGAATTATATCATTATTATTATTTCAGCAATTTTTGTCAACAATATTGTTCTGGCAAAATTTCTGGGTATATGTCCATTTATCGGCGTTTCAAATAGAGTTGAAACTTCTATCGGCATGACCGGTGCAGTGACCTTCGTAATGGTAATAGCTACTATTGTCACTTATCTTCTGCAGCATTATATTCTTATTCCTTTCGGTATCTCATTCATGCAGACAATAACTTTTATTCTTGTAATTGCCGCTCTGGTCCAAATGGTAGAGATTATGCTTAAGAAAGTAAGTCCTGTACTTTACCAGGCTCTCGGTATTTTCCTGCCACTGATCACAACAAACTGTGCCGTTCTGGGTGTTGCTATTCTTGCAGTCCAGAACGATTATAACCTGATTGAAAGTGTAGTTTTTTCAATTGCAAACGCTATAGGATTCGGCATGGCGTTATTAATTTTTTCCGGTATCCGGGAACAACTTGAATTAGTGGATGTTCCTGAACCAATGAAAGGCATTCCTATTGCTTTTATTGTAGCAGGACTGCTTGCCATGGCCTTTATGGGATTTACAGGAATTGTTTAGTATCGTCTTCAAATACCCTCTTTTTGAAGTCCTTTCCGGGGATGGTATCTGTTTAAATTAGTATGCTTTAGTGTACTTTTATCAGAATAATATACATCATTATACCTGAATATGATTTTTTTGTCTATCTTATGTTCTTTTGCTAATTTCGCTTCAGGAGAAGTCCGGACTAAAAAATAAGGTAATCGAATTTAGAATTTAACAACCATATTGAAAGTCGATTGATTTCGATTAAAACAGACTAAAAATGGAAAATATATTTACAATTTCAAGTTTCTTAAGTTATGTAATTCGTCCATATCTTGAATTGGGGTTTTTTCTTCTTCTTATTGTAATAATAGGATATCTCTATCTACAGCTAAAGAAAAAAAATAATTATATCCAGCTGATTTTTGACAAATTAAATATCCAGGATCCGGAATTAGAAAAAGAGGAATTGACAAAGATACTGTCGAAACTTCAGATAGTAGAACTAACAAAAATAGTTACAAAAGATAAGTTTTTTAATGATAATATACTAAACTATATCTTTGAAGATACAAAAGAGAAAATGTTATTATTACATTATACCCAGGAGAAGACTATTGCAGATAAAGTTCTGAAGGAAGGATTTCAGTTTAGATATTCCTTCCATAAAACTGCATATAAAATCACCCGGGATAGATTGGACCTGATTTATAAACATAGCCGGAGCAAGTATTTCGGTAAAAATGTTTTGATCCTTTCAATTTCAACCAAAATCCACAATTATTATAGCGAAGAATTGAAAAAGATCTCACCTCCTGAAGCTTTTGTTGAACAATTATTAACCGAAGTTCCTCCATTCCATGATGACAATAACGATGTAGTTTATGTTTTGTCCAACAAATTTGTTAAAGGATACTTTAATTATGAAACCGGTGAGATTACCAGCAATCCGGAATTCAATCCAAATTTTAATTGTGATATTTTTAGAAAAAATCTTGCCCGGTTAAGGAAAGCATACAGCAAAGAAAAATAGGTGTTTTCTCTTTCAGGTACCGGATTGGAAATTGAATA
>JAUXED010000134.1 GCA_030618105.1 Bacteroidota bacterium
CTTACTATTTACTTCTTCATCAAGTTCTCTGCCAAGAAAATGCTTAAACCAGAACTGAACACCTTCCCTTGTTGAATGAACCCGCTTTGGTCCGCCCCAGCCATGACGTCCACCGGGGTATAGCATAAGATCAAAATCTTTACCCATATCTTGCATCGTGGATATTAATTGAATGATATTCTGCATATGAACATTATCATCCATAGTGCCATGTGTTATCAGCACATGTCCTTTATAATTAGCAGCATGGGTCATTACCGAACCGTACTCATAACCTTCGGGGTTTTGCTCAGGTGTGTCCATGAATCTTTCTGTATATACATTATCATATAACCTCCAGTCGGTAAGAGCTGAACTTGCAATACCATGAGTAAAATAATCAGCTCCTGCAGTTAATGCCATAAGGGTCATGTAGCCACCATAACTGCCACCTGTAATGCCAATTCGTCCAGGATCAATAAAAGTTTTTTTCCTTAACCATTTTACTGCTTCAATATAGTCGTGGGTTTCCCATTTCCCAAGGTTCCTGTGCATAAGCGCAACACCCTTTTTACCATAATGTCCTGTACCACGGTGATCAACCGAAATGGTGATAATTCCATGCTGAGCATAATAATGATTGCTTAGCGAATACCCTGTCGAATTCCTGACCGATGGTGTATTCGGACCGCCATATATTGAAAATCGCACAGGATATTTCTTTGTTTTGTCAAAGCCGGGTGGGAGGGTCCATTTTGCAGGTAAATTCCAACCGTCTGATGTAGGGATAGTAAAAAGCTCAACTTTCCCAAGGTTGTATTCATCCATTATATCAGATTTCGAGTCACCAAGCATACGGATTGATTTCCCTTTTGCAGAAAACAATTCCATTTTTGCCGGGGTATGGATATTGCAGTATGTATCAGTGAAATATTTTCCTTTCGGGGAAACTCTTACCCTGTGGGTTCCCTGAATTGATGTAAGCTTTTTTAGTTCTTTTCCATTCAGTTTGATACTGAATAGATGATTCCCGGTTGATTCGCCTCCTGTTCCGGTAAAATATACAATTTTCTTCTTTTCCACCACTTTTGAAATACCGGTTACACGCCAGTCAAAATCGGTAACTTTACTTATTAACTTTCCCGACATATCGTAGTAGTATAAGTTTCTCCAGTCATCTACATCACTTCTTAGCAGGAAACCGCTGCCATCTTCAAAGAAATAGAGGTCTTCAAAAAATTCAACCCACGATTTTTGTTTTTCATTATATATTTCTGTTTTCTTTCCTGTTTCCGGATCAGACGAGAATAATGTAATCTCATCCTGGTCGCGTGGCATATACTGGTATATTAAATATTTAGAATCCCTGGTCCAGAAAGGCCATGCAACATACCTGTCAACTCCCTCATTTGTATCTATCCATACCGTTTCACCTGTTTCAAGATGAGCAATACCAAGTCGTACCTCCGGATTCGGATCCCCCGGCTTTGGATATGGTGTTACCTCCAATTCCCCATGAATACCATCTGCCCTGAACAATGTAAACTCCGGAACAGGATTGTCATCAAACCTCAGGTAAGCTAGTTTCTTACTGTCGGGCGACCACCAGAATGCACGGTAACGTGAACTCCGTCCGAGTATCTCTTCATAATAAACCCACGAAGCCCATCCGTTGTAAATGCGATCAGTCCCATCATTTGTCAATTGCATCTCTTCTCCGGCAGCCAGATCAATAACAAATAAATTGTTGTCACGTGTAAATGCAATCTTACCTGCATCCGGCGAAAAAGTGATATTCTTTTCTTCTGATTCCGAATCGGTAAGCTGCCGGAATTCCTCTTCAGGTAAATTGAAATAATAGAGGTTATTATCCTTTTGGAAAATAAAATGATTCAGGTCATCAGTTCGCGTTTCACTATTTCGCAAAGTAAAACCTTCCGGTAGCTTTTCATTGAATTCTTCATAATCAAGGTAAACACTTTCCTCTCCGGTAAATGCATTTATCTTCATAACTGTTTGCTTCGTGTCTTCAGTTCTCGATTCAAGATAATAGTTGTCATCAAGCCATCCTGTAATTCGTGGAAGCGGGCTGGTTAACCGGGGTTCACCGCGAGAAAACACCTGTTCATAAGTAAGATCCTTCTTTTGAGAAAATCCTGCATTAAAAAACAAAGTTCCTGACAGTACCAGGAACAATATTTGAATTAAGTTTTTGTATTTCATAACTTTGTTTAGGTTAATAAATAGTTGATGTTGAAGGTTATATATTAAAAGTTTCTGAGAATACAAGGTTAAATAAATGTCTTTTGACTTCAAAAATGTTCAATTTAACAAATTTCATACAAAATAAATTTCTTTGTCGAAAAAAAGTAATCTTTTCTTTCAAGCTTTTAATTTTTATTATCTTTAATACTCATTAATCAACGAATAATTTTGAAATTACGATACAAATATAATTGGTTACCTGACTCTGTTGTAGATCTTTTTATCGAGGTGGGGGAACTTACCAGATTTACCGGGAGGTTTTTCAAAGAGCTTTTCCGCCCACCGTTTGAATTCAATGAGTTTCTGTACCAATCATATATTGTGGGAGCCAAATCTTTGGGACTCATAGGTTTAACAGGGTTTATTTTAGGACTGGTAATGACATTGCAATCACGTCCGGTATTAATAGAATTTGGCGCTGAAGCATGGCTGCCCGGAATGGTTTCTGTTTCGATAGTCACTGAAATAGGACCTGTTATTATAGCATTGATCTGTGCAGGAAAAATAGCTTCGCAGTTTGGTGCTGTTCTCGGATCTATGAGGGTTACCGAGCAGATTGATGCTATGGAAGTTTCAGGTGTTAACCCCATAAATTACCTGGTTGTTACACGCGTGCTGGCAACAACATTAATGGTACCTTTGCTTGTACTTTATGCTGATGCAATTGCACTTGCAGGAAGCTATATGGCAGTTAATATTCATGGTAATATATCTGCCACACTTTTCGTTTTTGATGTATTTGATGTCCTGCATTTTTCCGATTTTCTCCCGGCTGTGGTAAAAACTGTTTTCTTCGGGTTTATGATCGGGATCATAGGTTGTTATAAGGGGTATTTTGCCGGTTACGGAACTGAAGGAGTTGGTAAAGCAGCCAATACCGCTGTTGTAAGTGCCTCGCTGGCTGTTTTTCTGATCGACCTGATAGCTGTGCAGGTTACACATATAATATATTAACACTAAATAGAGTCTGTCTATAAAGTCGAAAGTTTAAATAAAAATTAGAAATTAGAAATTAAAAATTACAAATGATAAGCACTAAATATTCGATAAATTAATCAGGGTTTATGGATTATGTTATTGAAATAGAGAATCTGAAGAAAACTTTTGAGGGTAAAGAAATACTGAAAGGTATAAATCTTCATCTTCCAAGAGAAGAAAATCTTGCAGTGTGTGGAAAATCCGGCATCGGAAAAACAGTCCTGATAAAATGTATGGTTGGATTGATGCAGCCTGATTCGGGAAAGATCAATGTTTTGGGTAAAGATATGATGAACCCATCGCACAAAGACCTGGAATATATCAGAAGAAAAATTGGGTTCGTTTTTCAGGGTTCTGCATTGTACGACTCCATGTCGGTTAGGGAGAATCTTTCATTTACACTTAAACGAAGTGCCTTTTCAGGCTCAAGAGCGAAAATTATTGAAAGAGTGGAAGAGGTTCTTGAAAGTGTTGGATTAGTGGACGCGATAGACAAAATGCCGGCAGAACTGTCAGGTGGAATGAAGAAACGGGTAGGATTGGCGCGGACTCTGATCAAAAATCCCGAAATTATCTTGTATGATGAACCTACAACAGGCCTTGATCCGGCAACTTCAATGGAAATCAGCGAAATGATACTTAATGTACGAAAAAGCCAGAAAGCAACATCTGTTATTATAACACATGATTTGAATTGCGTCAAAATGACTTCCGACAGGATGCTAATAATACGTGATGGATTAATATATGCAGAAGGTACATTCGAACAATTACAATCATCGGATGATCCCTGGATAAGCTCATTTTTCAATAAATAGGAGGAATAACTATGCAAATGAACAGAAACAAATCCATTAAGCTGGGCCTGTTTATCAGTTTCGGTATACTTATTCTGATACTGGGTATTTATACAATCGGAGTTCGGCAAAGTATTTTTGGAACTTCTCTGATGGTCAGGGGAATATTTACCGATGTACAAGGATTGCGGGTAGGTAGTAATGTCAGGTTTGCAGGTATTGAAATCGGTGCAGTAAGCAATATTACCATTATTAATGATACCTCAATTCTGGTTGATTTCATGCTTGATAAGGATGTTAGAAAATTTATCAGGAAAGATTCAAAAGCAGTAATAATAGTTACAGGATTACTCGGAAATAAAGTGGTGAATATAATGCCGGGCTCTTTAAACAGTGAAATTATTGAAGAAGGGGATATTCTTCCTACCGACCAGGGTGTTGAAATTGCAGATGTTTTGCGCGAACTGCAAAAATCTTCAACAAATACTACTGCTATCACCCGAAACCTGGTAGATATTACAGCAAAAGTGAACAGGGGAGAAGGAATATTCGGACAGATATTCGCAGACACCGTTTTTTCACAAAATCTTGACCGGATTGGTGCCAATACAGCCGAACTGACAGATAACTTTGCAACTATCACCGATCAGATAATCAATGAATATGGACTGATTGGTTATCTGTTATCTGATACTTCTTTGGTGAAAGAATTTAACCAGGTAAGTGATAACCTGACTATTGCATCAGAAAACCTGGTGAATATTGCAGAAAAAATAAATCAGGGTGAGGGGATTTTTGGAAAAGCTTTTACCGATACCTCATTTCTTCAAAATATTGTACATACAAGCGCCCGTACAAGGGAGGCAACAAAAAACCTGGCTGAAATAACTAACCAGATAAAAGAAGGGAAAGGTTTTATTAATAAGTTGTTGACTGACAGTACTTTCTCTGACAGTATTTCTATAACCATTAGAAACCTAAACCGTGGAATAATTGATATTCAGGAAACTTCCGATGCTGTAGAACGTAGCTGGCTTATCAGACTTTTCTCAGGAAGTAAGAAGAAGGAAAGAAAATAGAGGGAATAGAGGGAATAGAGGGAATAGA
>JAUXED010000037.1 GCA_030618105.1 Bacteroidota bacterium
GTATTGATTGTTAAGCTGGTCTGGTTTACCCATTTCGTCGGGAAGCTCGATCATAAGACGGGTCTCATAGGTTTTTATCTCTTCAGGCAAAGGATAAAGAGGTAGTTGAGTATACTTAATCTTAGCATTATCAAAAGTCACCTTTTGGGCAAATCCTAAAAATGGCAGGATTGATAAAATAAATAGGATAATGACTTTTTGCTTAGAACAAGATATATTCATTTTTGATTTCATTAATGGTTATTTTATTTTGTGGTTAACGATTTATTTATTTACAGTAAATCTTTATTCCACAATTATTCAAATATAGTAGTTTAATTTGAATAGTATTATATATGCTGGTAACCATTATGTGTTTTTGCTTCGACTGCGCTCAGCATAAAAAGTTTGGAATGACTAAAATGAATAAAATTAAGAATGAATAAAATTTTAGGCTAATCTTATTATGCTTTGCATTTTTAAGAAAACTGTGGACTGTTGACTGCCGATTGTGGACTGCCGACTGTGGACTGCCGACTGTGGACTGCCGACTGGTTTATTTTGCTCCCCAGGTTGGACTCGAACCAACGACCCTCTGATTAACAGTCAGATGCTCTAACCAACTGAGCTACTGAGGAATATTTTGCAGGCATTTTTTTTTAAATGCTTAATTAATGATTTTCTGAAAACCAATTCATTGACCAATTTTTTCGCGTGGCAAAAATAAGTGCTTTTCTTAAATTATACAATTATATTTGCAAAAAATTAAGTTGTGCTTGCAAGTGGTGCGATAGAAATCTAATAAAGAGAAATTTTATATGAAGAAAGTACTTGGTATGGGCAATGCCCTTGTAGATATTTTAATAAAACTGGAAAATGATAATGTGTTAGCAACCTATGATCTTCCTAAAGGGAGTATGCAACTGGTTGATAGATTGAAGGCAGAAAGAATATTGGCAGGAACAGAGGATCTTGATAAAACAATTGCCTCGGGTGGATCGGCTGCGAACACAATTCACGGATTGGCAGCATTGGGGGTTGGTACCGGATTTCTTGGTACAATAGGCAAAGATAATTGGGGAGAACTGTTTGAGCAGGATATCAGGAATAATAACATAGAACCAAAGCTTATATACAGCAACACAGAGTCGGGAAGAGCAATTGCGCTGGTGTCAAAAGATTCGGAACGCACTTTTGCAACATTCCTGGGTGCGGCTGTGGAGTTATCTGCAGATAATATTGATAAGGAGATTTTCAGGGGTTATAACTATCTTCATATCGAAGGATATCTTGTACAGAACGAAGATTTGATAAGAAAAGCGGTTATTCTGGCAAAGCAGCTTGGTTTAATAGTATCGCTTGATCTTGCCAGTTATAATGTGGTAGAGGATAATCTTGATATGCTAAGGGAGCTTGTAAAAAACAACGTGGATATATTATTTGCGAACGAGGAGGAGGCAAAAGTTTTTACCGGTAAAGAGCCTGGAGCGGCAATATTTGATATTGCAAAAGATGTGGAAATTGCAGTTGTTAAACTGGGAAAGAACGGATCAATTATTAAAAGAGGGAATGAATTTACTGAAGTTGGTGTTATAAAGGCCGATAGTATTGATACTACCGGTGCAGGTGATTTATATGCATCAGGGTTTTTATACGGAATAATGAACGGAATGACCCTAAAGCGTTCCGGTGAAATTGGCGCATTACTTTCCGGAAGAGTTATTGAAATTATCGGGCCGAAACCGGATAAATGTATGTGGGATGAAATCAGGAAATTGATAAAATCAGGGCAGATTATTTAAATAAACCATGAATTTCAGCGTTGATCTTATCAATAATTTCACGCAAATGCTCTGAATTATTCGGGAAATCATAATCATCAGCTTCAACTATTAATAATTTCCCGGGCTTATATGTATCAATCCATGCCTCATACCTTTCATTCAACCGTTTAAGGTAATCGATACGTATTGAAGTTTCATATTTCCGCCCTCTTTTCTGTATCCGGCTCACCAGTGTTGGTACAGATGCCCTGAGGTATAAAAGCAGGTCGGGTGGCTGAATCAATGAGCTCATAAGAGTAAATAAGGTAGAATAATTATCAAAATCCCTTGTGGACAATAAACCCATTGCATGAAGGTTCGGCGCAAAAATAAAAGCATCTTCATAAATAGTGCGGTCCTGAATAATTGTCTTTCCTGATTTGCGAATTTCAAGTATTTGATTAAACCTGCTATTAAGAAAATATATCTGAAGATTGAATGACCATCGCTGCATATCTTCATAAAAATCATTTAGATATGGGTTTTCTTCTACATCTTCGTAGTGAGCTTCCCATCCAAAATGTTTGGCAAGCAATCCTGCGATTGTGGTTTTTCCCGAACCGATATTTCCAGCAACAGCGATATGCATAATTTTTTATTTTTTGTTAATTAGATGACGGCTAAAAGTATAAAATATTATGAGAAAAATGCATAGCAAATTAATAAAAATGGAACACAGATAACACGGATACGACAGATAATCACGGATAAAAGATCAGGTGTATTCTGCTAAAAATCGCCAAAGACTTACCGACTGCCGACTATTTTTTTTCTTATTTCCCTAATTGTTCGTTAATTATCAATAACTCCTCAATATATTTTCTGTCATTTGACAGACGGGGAACTTTATTTTGTCCCCCCAGTTTCTTTTTGTTGTTAAACCAATTATAAAATACACCCGGCTTCAATTTTCTTATAATAAGTTTATCAAGTGTTATATTTTTATAACGTTTTGCCTCATAGTCAGAATTTAATGATATAAGTGCATTATCTAATACCGTTGTAAAATAGTCAAGATTTTCCGGCTCAGTTTCAAATTCAATTAACCATTCGTGCTTACCTTTCTTATCGAGATCCATAAAAACGGGAGCTGCTGTAAATTCGCTGATGTGAGCTTTTGTTTTGTAACAGGCAATTTCAAGAGCCTTTAAAGCATTGTCAATGATCAGTTCTTCACCGAAAGCATTAATAAAGTGCACTGTACGTCCTGAGATTTTAAACTTATGGGGATATAGTGAAGTAAAAACTATTGTATCTCCTATTACATATCTCCATAAACCTCCATTAGTTGATATTATGATAGCGTAATTTATATTCTTTTCCACGTTACCAACTGTAAGAATTTTTGGATTTGGCTTGTTGAATTCTTCCATTGGAATAAATTCATAAAAAATACCATAATCAAGCATCAGGAGCATGTCATCAAATGAGGGATCATCCTGTATTCCGAAAAAACCTTCAGATGCATTGTATGTTTCCATATAATTCATTTTTTCTGAAGGGATCAGTTTTTTAAACTGCTTCCGGTAAGGTGTAAAACTTACTCCCCCATGTGTGAAAAGCTCGAGATTTGGCCATATCTCCAGCAGATTATTTTTCCCGGTGTGCTTCAAAATATATTTAATCATAACCAGATTCCAGGAAGGAACCCCGGCCAGGCTTGTGACATTTTCATCAACAGTGGCTTCTGTAATTTTCTCAAGTTTTTCTTCAAACTCATCCAGCAGAGCAATTTTCTGGTGTGGGGTTCTCAGAAAATTAGCCCAGAAAGGAAGATTTTCGATTAGGATGGCAGATAGATCACCATAATAAGATTGGTTACTGTAATTATTGATCCGGTGACTACCCCCCAGGGTCAATCCCTTACCTGTAAAGATTTTTGTTTCTGGAAAATTTGCCGTGTAAATAGCCAGAATATCTTTTCCTCCTCTGAAATGACATTCCTCAAGAGCATCTTTACTAACCGGAATGAATTTACTCCTGTCACTTGTTGTGCCGGAAGATTTAGCAAACCATTTTATTTCACCGGGCCAGAACAGATCTTTTTCACCTTTACGGAGCCTGTTTACAAAAGGCATGATTTTTTCATATGATAGCAAAGGTAACCGTTCCTGAAACAGGTCAATTGTGTTTATTGATTTGTAATCATATTTCTTTCCCCATTCCGTATCAGAAGCCGATTGGAGAATCTTAAACAGCATATCTTCCTGGACCTCACACGGATATTTCTTAAAAAGCTCTATTTGATGAAGCCTTTTTGTGTTTAACCAGGACACTATGGAATTAATAAAAGGCATTTTGAGACTATTAACTTCGTATAAGGTAACAAAAACTAAAATTGGAATACTGGAATACTGGAATACTGGAATGTTGGGGAAGATAGCATTCCATTCTTCCACTATTCCATCATTCCATTCTTTTTTCTCCAAAGTTAATGATTATTCTTGATGAAAAACCTCCTTCATTATTTGAAAGGATCTGATCTCGCCGGAAAAAGATTGATGAAACTTATAAAATTCTATTATTCTGGCAAGCAGGTTTGTTCTGGAAGCAGAGCTAAGTTTTATTAAATTTATTTTTTCAAAACTTGTATTTTGTAAATTATTAAACAATCTGCTTTCCTTAAGATTAAGGTAATAAGTGTGATTTGGAATTGCATGTACAAATACTCCGTTTTTAAGATCCAGAACAGGTGTTTGTTCTGAAAAATTATCATTGGGGTTAAAGCCAAGATATTTAGCGAGTTGGATTAGGAACAATAAATGAAAGTTTGAAATACTTTTTTCTGTTATATCAAGGTAACGGATTGAGTTAAGGAGATATTCAAACAGGGGTTTATTGGCCTCTTCTTCAAGTAAAAACCGGTAAAGCATTTCACCAAGGAAAAGAACTATAGTGCTTTTTTGAATATTATATGGAATGGAAACAAAAGGTATAATATTATTATATTCTTTAATGCTTTGAAGTTCTCTTTTGGGGTTAAAATAAATCTCAAGATCAAGAGCATAAAGAGGTTGGAAAAGATTTATTTTAACACGCGATTTTTTCCTTCTTGCTCCCCTGACAAGGAAGGCCTGACGACCTGATTTTTCAGTATAAATATATACTATCACGCTGGAATCGGAATATTTAATATGATGGAGAACAATCCCCCGTGTTTTTTGAAGCATTAAATTGGCTTTTAGACTTATCAATGGCAACATATAAAAAAAATATGTATTTTTATGTGCAATTGAAAAAAAGTAACTAATCAGTCGGCAGTCCACAGTCCACAGTCGGCAAAAAAGGAAATAACAATCAAACAATTATTACACACGATCACTTAATCACATTCCCGATAAATCGGGACTAAAAAGCATAAATAAACCGATCTTTAGATTGCCGACTGTAGACTGAAGATTGCAGACTTAAAAATGCAAAGTATAGTAAAATTAACTATTTTAGGCATTCCAAACCTAAGACACTGAACAGTTACAAAATTTATTTCTAATGGATAATAGCAAAGAAAGAGAATTAGTTAAAAGAATAGCAAAACTTGCCAAACAGAACCAGGAACTGGAAGAACTTTTAAAGAAACTGCAAAGGAAAAATGAAAAACTTATTCGGGAAAATGAAAATGCAAAAGCTATCCTGGAAAAGGTATCACCGGACAAACTTGATAAAGAATTATCTGCAGAACAAAAACCCAGATCTCTTAAATTCGAGATGGCAACGGTTTTATTTGCTGATATTCATGGGTTTTCGAAAATTTCAGACAAGGTCGATTCTGAAGCACTGATGGATGAACTTGATGAAATAATTTTTGCCTTCAATTCCATTGTTAAAAAATATAACATTGAAAAAATAAAAACCATTGGTGATACATATATGAGTGCCGGGGGGATACCTGTGAAGAATATTACAAATCCTATTGATGTTGTTATGGCTGCTCTGGAAATGCAAAGTTTTATTAAAACCTTTGGTAAAAACGGGAAGGGAAAATCCGGTAAGTTCTGGGAACTGAAACTGGGTATCCATACAGGTCCTGTAACAGCACAATCAGGAGGGAAAAAGAAAGTTACATATGATATAAAAGGTGATACGGTAAATACTGCAAGCCGGATTAAATCAGTTGTTGAAGTTGGGGAGATACTAATATCGGTGATGACATATGAGCTTGTAAAAGAATTTTTTATTTGTGAGTATTATGGAAAATTACCTGTTAAATACAAAGGCGACCTGGAAATGTATATTGTGAAAGGCATTATACCGGAGCTTTCAGTTGACGGAAAAGGTTTATTACCAAACAAAAAATTTAATATTAGATTTGGGCTTATACAATTTACAGATATTCAGGAAATAATTCTTGACAAACTGGAAAAAGAACTTCCTGAGCATTTATATTATCACAATGTGAAACATACTGTTGATGTAGTTACTGAAGTGGAATTGATTGGATGGGGTGAAGGTATAACTGACGAGGAAATTCTATTGATGAAAACAGCCGGACTTTTTCATGATGTTGGACATGTTGTTCAATATGCTGATCATGAATATCATGGCACATTGATTGCTCGTGAGATGCTCCCCAAATATAATTATACCCAGGAGCAGATCGATAGAATATGTGACATTATTATGGCTACAAAATTACCACCCGAACCAAAGGATACGCTTCAGTCAATAATATGTGATGCAGATCTTGATTATCTTGGAAGGAGCGACTTTATTCCGGTTTCAAACACCTTATTCAAAGAACTTAAAGAACAAAATATAATTGGGAAACTGAATGACTGGAATAAATTGCAGGTGAAATTTATTACCGGGCATCAGTATTTTACCAAAACAGCAAGAAACCTGAGAGAAGTAAATAAACAGAAGCAAATTGAAAGAATCTCGAGTTTGATAGAGGAATAAATTTCTGGTTTCTGGTTACTGGTTACTGGTCGTCTTTAACCTTGAACTCTTAATTCTTCCTTACTCACCCACTCAACTTACTCAACTACTCAACAACTCAACTTTTTATATTACGTCAAAATCAAGTTGATAAGACACCGGCTAATGAATAAACAATAGCTTTGTAACATAAGTTTTAGAGCCATCTTCATTTGAACAAAAGATAAGATAAACCCCGGTTTGTACTTTATCACCATTTAAATTTTTCCCATCCCAAATTGCCTGTCCTCCCAAAGCTGTAGTTTCAAAGACCAGATTGCCTGCTATATCCGTAATTTTTATATTAACATTGGACACAAGCTTTGAAATAGTTATTGGCCCATTGTAATTTTCACGTACCGGATTTGGGAAAACATAAACTTCATTGAAATCATCCCTGCCTGAGGTTGAAGTACTTCTGAACGAGATTATTCCTTTATCAGTGCCAAAAAACACCTCGCCGGTATTATGATCAAGTGCAATTGAGCTAATCCGGTTTGAAAACAAAGGACTGTTATTGCTGTTGAAACTGTAAATTTGTTTTGTGCCATCTTCAGAAAGAAGAAATACACCGGCATTTTCTGTGCCTATCCATTTGCGGTTAGCACCGTCAATTTCAATAGCTGTTATAGCCTCTGTTCCAAGCATATAATCTGCAAGGCCGCTGCCATCATTACGGGGAATTTTTATTCGTTGAGCTAAAAAGGAATTTTCAGAAAAAACATTTTCGGGAGAATAATATACCAGAGGTCCATGGTCAGTGCCTACCCAGATATTACCATCAATATCTTCAGCAATTGAAAAAATATTATTAAAACTTTCTCCTTCAATATCTTTTACTGAGAATTTACGCCGGTTATCATCATTTGTGTTTTCAAAAGTTCCTTTTTCGTCGAAAGCAAACAGTCCATTTCCTTTTGGAAGCACAATCCATTTATGCTCATGTTTTGTTATAAGAATATTTCCCTGCAGGGGTGAATTAATATGGTTGCTGTAGGGAAGACTAAACCAGTTGCCATTATTTGTCATAACAGAAACAGGGTTATTAACACCTGAATTTGTTACCCAAAGATTATGATTTTTATCAAATTCCATACCACCGATTCTGACATACGGCTCTCCCGGAATCATGCTCTCCAGGCTGGAATTTGACGGAGAAAAATGTTCTGCAATTTCACCATTTTCATAAACAAGAATTCCATTGCCCCAGGTGCCGACATATAAACGAGTGCTGTTTGCCGGATCAATAAGGACATTAATTGCATCATGAACAGAATAGTTAAGGATACTCTCCCATTGTTCATTCTGAAAAATGAATATTTCCCCGTTTTTGTATATATTGCTCCAGGAAGCATCAATACCCCCACCTACGGCGCAAACTATACTATTATCTGCAGCCAGGTTGAAAGCGCTTGTAGTATACGGACCATTTGGATAAATTCCATCGAAAAATTCCCCCCTGCTTTTTACTAACCCGGAATTTTGGTCTGCTATCCAAATTATTCCATCCATATCAATAATTGCATCCATTGCAAAAGGGTAACCATATCCGTAGTGGTCAATTTCACGAACCGGATTTAAGTCTTTATCGAATATCCTAACAATCTTATCGCTTGAAATGACGAAATAATCCTGACCAGACCGGAAAGAATAATTTTTAAATCCAGGTCTGAAGTTAAATAATTGCCTGGTTGTGTCGGTTATTATAAAAATTGAGTCAGTAGCGATGTTTTCATTAGTTTGATTTACAAAAATCTTATTCCTGAAACTGACAATATGATTATAGACATTACCATTACCGGATTCGGCAATGTTTTTCCATGTTGCATAGAAAAAAAGATTGGGATCGTTATATGGAGCACGAAAAACTCCCTGTTCAGTAGCGGCATATAAATAGACCCCATCGAAAGCCATATCAAAAACGTTTATTCGGGCGCCTTCATTTCCAATATAATAAGTATCTTTTATCTCATGTTTTTCAATATTTACTACAACAATTCCGAAACTGCAGGATAAATATGCATATTCATCCGAAAACAGAATGTTGTTAATAGTCTTAAGACCTGGAATTTGTTTTCGTTTAATATCTGACAGGTTAATGATCTTGTTGTCCTGAACAATATCAAGATTTGAGTTTTCATATGCGATAAGAAGCAGGTTTAATTCTTTCGAGAAATTAATAGAACTGATCCCAATATCAGATAACCCTTCTACCCTGGATAATTTTTCAAGATTATTTCCGGATATATTGTATTTAAAAACCGATTGTCTGGTTGCACAGAAAACGTTGTCTTCAGACAATGCAACTTTTTTTGCGTGCATATAGGGAAGATGGTCTCTCCACTCTCCAATTGCAATCTGACCTTTAATAAATAATAAAGGGAGCAGCAGAAAGATTGAGGATATTATTATTTTTTTCACAACAACCGGAAAAAAGGTCTTTATTGATAAAAAACAGGGAAAGAACTGTTTTATTGTATCGGAATTGTTGACCAGACGATTAATAAACACCTTTTTTTAAAAAACCAACAAGTTTATTAAACGCGATAGCTCTGTGGGAGATTAAATTTTTTTGCTTAAGTTCCATTTCAGCAAAGGTTTGTGTATACCCTGAAGGTTGGAATACCGGATCATATCCGAATCCCTCTTGTCCACGTAATGATTTTAATATTGTGCCTTCAACTATTCCTTCAAAAGAGTATTCTTTATCATTAATTATCAACGTAATAATAGTACGAAATCTTGCTGTACGGTTCCTGGCATATTTAAGTTCATTAATAACCCGCATAATATTAGCAGCAGAATTTTTTTCCGGGCCGGCATATCTCGCTGAGTGAACTCCGGGTTTGCCTTTTAAAGCATCAATTTCCAGTCCGGTGTCATCAGCGAAAACGTCCCTGTTAAATATTCTGTAAACAAAATTTGCTTTACGGGAAGCATTTATCTCAAGAGTATCACCTGTTTCAGGAATATCATCTGAGAAATCCAAATCCTTCAGACTATAAAGTTTAAAATTGTCTCCTAACAGGTCTTGAATTTCCCTTAGTTTGTCAGGATTGTTTGTAGCAAAGATCAATTCTTTCATGCTCTGTATTCGCTTGGGACTTTGGCCGACATAGTTAGCAAACGGTAAGGCTGTGCTTTAATATTGTTTATTGCTCAAATTTGGGGACCTGGATTATTGTAGAAACCGCGGGAAACTTTTTACTTTCTTTTCATTTACCCTCCCATAGCAGAAAATCCGCCTCCTTTATGAAGCTTGGCACTCGGATTTACGCACATTACGGGAATCCCTTCCGGATTAGCAAGAATATTTTGTTCATTTGCCCCAAAGGCATAATCGGCAATACCAATATCCCGGGTTGTCATAATCAGGATAAGGTCAGCATTTATTTCTTTGGCATAGCTTATTGTTCCTTTCCAGAATTTTCTTTTTGCAGGTGCGGTGTGTATTTCAAATTCTACGTTTCTTGAAGTGAGATATTTTTTTGCAAAAATCATATTTGAATTAATACGTCTCTTAAAAACCTTGTCCTTACTATCCTGTGTTATCAGGAAGAATTTTGACTGGTAATGTTTTGCAAGGTAATTTACCCACTGGTTTTTTTCCTTATTTTCAACTTTAAAGTCAATGGGGAATACGATCTTTTTAAATTTTTTCGACTTCGGGGGTTCCTGGATAATAATAAAAGGAACTTCTGAATGCACAATAACCTTAAGTGCCCAGCTTCCGGTTAATTTCTGAACACCTTTAATACCGTGAGTTCCCATAATAACCAGGTCGGCATAAGTATCCTTTGCTACCTCACCAATAGCAGTAAAAATACTGCCCGTTTTTACTACTACTTTTGGCTTGAGAAAATGTTTTTTAAAAATATTCTCTGCAATTTCATTACATTTTTCAAATGCCGGATCATATTGCGAGTCATTATCGATAATATGGACAATTGCAATATCGTCACCTATATTTTTTGCAATTAAAAGTGCATGTTGAAGTGCATAATCTGCAACCTCGGTAAAATCATGTGGAACTAAGATAGTATGTCGCTTTTCCATATCAAATAATTAGGTTAATTTCTATACTAACAATTTTTGTTATATTTATGAAGTGCTGAAAAACCCAATATGGGTATACAAGATATGAAATATTTGAGAAAAAAGTATAATTATTTATTAATTTTTTTTCTTTCCGGTTTATTAGTACCGGTTTGTTTATCAGCACAAGCACCTGAGCAACAAGAAATACCGGTTCCTTTATTTAATAAACTTATTTTAGGGAATGATTCTGTGTGTTTCAGTAACGGGAATTGGGTTTCAGATAATTTTGATATTGATTTAGGAAAACATACTCTTTCTCCTATTCCGTTTTACTTAAATTCATTATACTTTGAGTTTAAATTACCTGAAAATTCAAATTCTACTTTAAATTTCCAGTATTTCCTTGAAGGATTTGACGATGACTGGCTCAATTTTACATTAAATAACATAAAGGAATATACTTATCTGGATGATGGAGAATATATATTTCATGCCAGGTATTTAAACGCTGCCGGAGAAACAGGCAAAACATTTTCTTTGAATTTCAGGATTATGCCTCCTGTTTACAGATCAAAGATTGCATATTTAATTTATGTAATTTTCGTTGCATTAATTCTATGGGCGATAATTAGGGCCAGAACTTTCCAATTTGCAAAAGAGCGGTATAAGCTTGAGAGAATTATTAATGAGCGAACAGAGGGAATGGTGAAAGAGATGGATAAAATTGAAAATTTACTTACAAATGTTTTACCTAAAGATACTGCAGATGAGTTGAAATCAAAAGGAAAAGTTGCAAAGAAGAAATACAAAATGGCTACCGTCCTGTTTTCGGATATTCAAGGATTTACAAAGATTGCTGAAGAGATGAATCCCGAGAAGCTTATTGATGAACTTGATACTTTCTTCTTTCATTTTGATTCAGTTGCAGAGAAATTCAATATTGAGAAAATAAAAACTATTGGGGATGCCTATATGTGTGCGGGAGGAATACCTGATAAGAACAGAACAAATCCTATTGAAGTTGTGCTGGCTGCTATTGAGATGCAGGAATATATGAGGGAGTTAAAAAAGGAAGCTAATAGCCGGGGACAGAATTTCTGGGATATCAGGATTGGAATACATACAGGGCCGGTAATTGCAGGGGTTGTTGGTCAAAAAAAATTGTCTTATGATATCTGGGGTGATACAGTAAATACAGCAAGCCGAATGGAATCATCAGGAGAAGCAGGGAAAGTAAATATTTCAGGTTCAACATATGAATTTGTAAAAGAATTTTTCATTTGTGAATACAGGGGTAAAATGCCCGTGAAATACAAAGGGGAAATTGATATGTATTTTGTAAATGGGATTCGTCCTGAGTTGTTAATTGACATGAAAGGATTGCCAAATGAAAAATTCAGGATCCGGCTTCAACTACTGAGACTTTTAGATGTTGAAGAAAATATGCTTTCGAAGATGGAAAATGAACTGCCGGAAATTATTGGTTTTCATAATTTAAAGCACACGGTAAACGTATCAACACAGGTTGAGCTTATTAGCAGGGCCGAAGGAATATCTGATGAAGAAATGATCCTTGTCCAGACAGCAGCCCTTTTTCATGATTCGGGTTTTCTTGAAGGATTTGAAAATCATAAACAAACAAGTTGTTTTTATGCAAGAGACATATTGCCGAAATATGAATATTCAAATGATCAGATTGAGACTGTTTGCAAGCTTATAATGTCTACACAGATACCCATTTCGCCGGCGAACAAGCTGGAAGAAATTCTTTGTGATGCAAATTTTGCTTATTTAGGCAGGGTTGATTTTATTGATATTATGAAAAATCAGGCTAAAGAAATGATTAATTTTAATATAGTCTCCTCGGAAAAGGAGTGGTTTGAAAAACAAATAGGATTTATTAAAGATCACGAATTTTATACTGCTACTGCCAGGGTACTAAGAGATGTTTCAAAAGAAGAACAGGGGAAGAAGCTGGAAGAGCTTATTTAGGTTGCAAGAAGGGTGAGTAAGGTAAGTAAGGTGAGTAAGGTGAGTAGGGAGGAAAATGATTAAATGAGTAAATGATTAAATGTGCGAAGAGATAAACTTTTGTCCTTTACAAGTGGGCTATATTTATTAATTTGTTTTGTCAGTTTAGATAATTTATTTTTGTGCTGCGTTTAAAATTTATATAAAAACTATAATAGATTATGAAAAATATTGACTGGAAAAACCTGCCATTTGGTTATCAAAAAACAGGTTATAATATTCGATGCTATTACAAAGATGGCAGATGGGGAGAACCGGAAATATCTTCATCGGAATATATTAAAATACATATTGCAGCTACCGCACTACATTATGGACAGGAAGCATTTGAGGGAATGAAAGCTTTTCGGGGAAAAGACGGGAAAATACGCCTGTTTCGTTGGGAAGAAAATTCAAAGAGACTTAATAATTCTGCAAAAGGGATAAAGCTTGCTGAAGTGCCCGGAGAACTTTTTAAAAAAATGATATTTAAAATAGTGAAATTAAATGAAGAATTTATCCCTCCATACGGATCAGGTGCTGCATTATACATTCGCCCATTGCTTTTCGGATCTGGTCCTCGTGTTGGTGTAAGACCTTCTGCAGAATATACATTTATTGTTTTTGTAACTCCGGTAGGTCCGTATTTTAAAGGTGGTATTAAGCCGGTTAACATGTTACTTTGCCGCGATTTTGACAGGGCTGCTCCGTTGGGAACAGGGAATATAAAAGTTGGAGGAAACTACGCTGCAAGCCTTGTACCGGTTGAAATAGCACATGATAAAGGATTTGCCAATGTTCTGTTTTTAGATGCAAAAGAAAAGAAATATATTGACGAATGTGGTCCGGCAAATTTCTTTGGAATAAAGGAAAATACTTATATAACACCCGAATCACCATCGATATTACCATCAATTACAAACAAAAGTCTTATTCAGCTTGCTGAAGACATAGGATTGAAAACGGAACGCAGAAAAATTGCTTTTGAAGAACTGGATACTTTTGATGAGGTGGGAGCATGCGGAACTGCTGCGGTAATCAGCCCCATTAAATCTATCACAGATCCTTTAAATAGTAAAATTTATATGTTTTGTAAAGATGATAATCCGGGACAGATTTCTATGAAATTGTATGAAAAATTAGTTGCTATTCAAAATGGTGATGAACCTGATTTGCATGGATGGGTGGAAGTGGTTGGCATTTAAGCATTCAAAACTTTAAGTACTGGATAATTTAATATATTTTAAATAAAGGAATGGGAGAGAAAAAACCAAAAACTACCGGAAGAAGATTAAGAGGTTCCTATATTTCATCTATTATTAGTATCTCTCTGGTACTTTTTTTACTTGGGATTCTTGGTCTGCTTATGCTTAATGCTCATAAACTTTCGGTTTACGTGAAAGAAAATATCAGTTTTTCAGTAATAATCAAGGATCAGGTAAAAGAAGTTGAAATTAAAAAATTGCAAAAGGAACTGGATGCTTCGGGTTATATTAAATCGACTGAATATGTATCGAAAGAAAATGCTGCCAGGGAGTTACAGGAAGATCTTGGAGAGGATTTTATTGATTTTCTCGGATATAATCCCCTGTTAGCATCTATTGATGTTTATCTTTATGCCGATTTTGCTAACCCTGATAGTATTAGTGTTATTGAGGATAATTTGTTATCATATCCGATGGTGAAGGAAGTTTTTTATCAGGAATCGCTTATACATTTAATAAATGAGAATGTTAGAAAAATAGGAATGTTTCTGTTAACATTCAGCAGTTTGTTGTTTCTTGTAGCCATAACACTAATCAATAATACAATAAGACTATCAGTTTATTCAAAACGTTTTATTATTCATACTATGCAATTGGTTGGTGCAACAAGAGCTTTTATACGATGGCCGTTTCTTGCAAAAAGTGCATTGCATGGGGTGCTTGGAGGACTATTTGCTATAGTGTTATTATTGGGACTTCTCTATTTTATTCAAAAAGAGATTATAGAAATTTTCAGTTTCCGGGATGCAGATATAATAGCAATTCTTTTTACCGGAATAATTTTTACGGGTATTGTTCTGAACTGGGTTTCAACATTTTTTGCGGTAAATAAATATCTCAGGATGGAAGAAGATGAATTGTTTTAAAAAAGGCAGAAGGCAAAAGGGAAGAATTAACCGCAGAGACGCAAAGTCGCAGAGGGGCGCAAAGAAGAAGAAGGTGAAGAGAGAGGTTTGAAGATGTTTGAGGTTTGAAGATTATTTGTAGAGACAAAGCATGCTTTGTCTTAGTAACCAGTAACCAAACCAGTAACCAGTAACCAGAAACATCATAACATATTATATATCAATAGATAAAAATTAAGCATTTAAACAAATAGATTATGGCAATAAAAAAGAAGAATGAACAAACAAACTCCGGTTTTCCATTAGGCAGGGAGAATTATATATTATTAATTATTGGATTCGTTATTATTATAACGGGCTTTCTTCTTATGATCGGAGGGAAAGCAGAAAATCCTGATGAATTTCATGCTGAGGAGATATTTAGCTTCAGAAGAATAACCCTGGCTCCGATTATTGTGTTATTCGGATTTGTCTTTGAAATTTGGGCTATTATGAAGAAACCCAAAGAGTAATGGAATAGAGGGAATAGAGGGAATAGAGGGAATAAAGGGAATAGAGGGATTGAAATAATTGGGGAACGCGTTAACTTACTAACAGCTAATTGCAGCACCAGCACCTAGTACCTGGCACCCAGCACCCGGTAACTGAACCCGAAACTCGCTTCGTCCGCCGTAGTGGAAACGAAGGTGGATAACCCGAAACACGTAACTCTTTTAAATAATGTATTTACAAAATAAATTCACATTTTTTTATGAGCTGGTTTGAAGCTCTAATTTTAGGATTAATACAGGGGCTTACGGAATTTTTACCGGTAAGCAGCAGCGGACATCTTGAAATTGGGAAACATTTTTTACAAATAGAGACCGAACAAAGTTTCAGTTTTACAGTAGCTGTTCATGGTGCTACGGTATTATCTACAATAGTTGTTTTTTGGAAGGAGATCAGAGATCTGTTTTCAGGATTCATAACTTTTAAATGGAACAATGAAAATGAATATATTGTAAAAATATTAGTGTCAGTGATCCCCGTGGGGTTTATCGGCTTTTTTTTCGAAGAGGAAGTAAAACAATTTTTTACCGGAAATATTGTTTTTGTAGGTGCTATGCTTCTGGTTACAGCTACATTGCTATCATTAACATATATTTCAAAATCAAGAGGGAAAAATATTTCATTCCTTGATGCTTTTATAATAGGAATAGCGCAGGCATTTGCTGTTTTACCAGGTATTTCAAGATCAGGAGCAACCATTGCAACAGGTATAATGCTTGGAAATAATAAAAAAGAGATTGCACAATTCTCATTCTTAATGGTTCTTATCCCTGTAATCGGAGCAAACATGAAAGATATTTTATCCGGCGAGTTTTCAGAAGCCTCTGATATCGGGATTATACCTATTGTTGTAGGGTTTATTGCAGCATTTGTTTCCGGACTTCTTGCATGTAAATGGATGATTAATCTTGTAAAAAGGGGAAAATTGATTACTTTTGCAATTTATTGCACGATTATTGGCTTTTTGGCAATCTTGTTAGGGTAATATGTTTCCGGTAAAAAAGAATGATTTTCAGGAAGGACAGGTATTAATATTCTTTAAACCATATCATTGGACCTCTTTTGATTTAGTAAGAAAAATAAAGATAATTTTACAGAAACAATTAAATCAAAAAATAAAAATCGGGCATGCCGGAACATTAGATCCATTAGCAACGGGTTTAATGATTTTATGTACAGGGAAAGCTACTAAACAAATTTCCGGATTTCAGGACTTGAATAAAGAATATATCGCAACAATTGAATTGGGAAAAACAACTCCGTCATTTGATCTTGAAACAGAATTTGATAATAAACATGAATTCAAACATATAACAAAAGATATATTTGAATCGGTTCTTAAAACATTTATAGGGGAAATTTACCAGATACCGCCTGCATATTCTGCTAAAAAGCATAAAGGCAAGAGAGCATATAAATTTGCACGAAGGGGTATAGAGATTGAACTTAAGCCTGCCCGGATTAATATTTATGAATTAGAATTATTGGAATTTAATCTTCCTTTAGTAAAATTAAGGATATTGTGTAGTAAGGGAACTTATATCCGGGCTTTGGCAAGAGATATTGGAAAAGCCCTTGATAGCGGAGCATATCTAAAATCATTAGAGAGAACACGAATAGGGGATTATTGTATAAATGACGCTTTTACAATAGATGATTTTGAAAAAGATATTTCCAATATAGCTTTACATTATCCCGAATAACCATAATAAAACCATAAGCAGATGAAAATGAAATTGTCTCAGTTTAATTATAATTTGCCTTCAAATCTGATTGCAATATACCCTGAAACAAATCGGGACGAAGCCCGTTTAATGGTTTTTCACAGAGATACCGGTAAGATTGAACACAAAGTATTTAAGGATGTTATTAGTTATTTTGAGGACAAGGATGTACTTGTATTTAACAATACTAAAGTCTTCCCGGCAAGGTTGCACGGTAATAAGGAAAAAACAGGGGCTGAGATTGAAGTGTTTTTATTAAGAGAGCTTAACGAGGAGCAAAGGCTATGGGATGTTCTTGTTGATCCGGCAAGAAAAATAAGAATTGGGAATAAGCTTTATTTTGGCGACGAGGAAATACTTGTTGCGGAAGTGATTGATAATACAACTTCACGTGGACGAACTCTGAGATTTCTTTATGACGGCTCATATGAAGAGTTTAAGAAGACATTGTATAATTTGGGAGAAACCCCATTACCGAAATTTATTAAAAGAGAAGTAGAGCCGGAAGACAGGGAAAGATATCAGACAGTTTTTGCAAAACATGAAGGAGCTGTTGCCGCACCTACAGCAGGAATGCATTTCAGTAAACAGTTGTTAAAACGATTTGAGATAAAGGGGATAGAATTTGCGGAGATTACGCTGCATGTAGGTTTAGGAAATTTCAGAAGCGTTGATGTTGAAGATCTGACTAAGCATAAGATGGATTCGGAGAAAATTTTTATTTCTGAGGAAGCAGCCCAAATAATAAACAATGCAAAAGGAAGAAAAAGCGCTATCTGTTCTGTCGGAACAACAGTTATGAGAACACTGGAAAGTTCAGTATCAACTGATGGTTACGTTAAACCATTTAACGGTTGGACAAATAAATTTATTTTCCCTCCCTACGAATTCAAAGTGCCAACAAGGATGATCAGTAATTTTCATCTTCCATATTCCACCTTGCTGATGATGGTTTCAGCTTTTGCCGGATTTAAAAACCTGTTTAATGCTTATAACGTTGCCATAAAAGAAGAATACAGGTTTGGAACCTATGGCGATGCGATGTTGATAATTTAAGAATTGTGATGAGGAAATGAAGTAATGAGGTGATGAAAAGTTTATTTGTTTATTTGTTGATGAGTTTATTTGTAAACAAACATTGAACTCCTAAACTTATAAACTTCTCAACTTATAAACTCCTTAACACTTCATCATATATGTTTGGAATAGTGCTCCGAATCCACCAATTCCCTGTATTTTAACACAACCTTTTTAAAATCTTCCCAGGCAGGTCTTTTTAAATCAGGATTTCTCAATAATGCCGAAGGATGAAATACGGGCATAACCAGACGGTTGTTCCAGTCGATCCACTCACCCCTGATTTTAGTAAT
>JAUXED010000067.1 GCA_030618105.1 Bacteroidota bacterium
GCATCTCTGCATAATCTTTATGGCGGAAAAGGGCACTGTCATCAATATTCACTTTACGATCTACCGCTAGAATATTGTCATCCGAGGTTTTCATAACAGGATTGATCTCAAACAGAGAAGAGTCACTACTGTCATACGCCTTGTAAAGAGCTACAACAAACTTAACCATTTCTTTAAATGCCTTACCGCTAAGCCCCAGTTTAAAAGCAATTTTCCGTGCCTGGAATGCCTGTATCCCCACTTTTGGGTCAATCTCTTCTTTATATATCAAATGTGGTGTTTTTTCAGCTACACTTTCAATATCAACTCCGCCTTCAGTAGAGTACATAACAGTGTTTCTGCCTGTTGCCCTGTTCAGTAATACACCCATATAATATTCTTCCGGTTCAGATTCTCCGGGATAATAAACATTTTGTCCAATAAGGATTTTACTTACTTTTTTCCCTTCAGGACCGGTCTGATGAGTAACCAGTTGCATCCCGATCATTTTCTTTGATATCTCCAGAACTTCATCCAGAGTTTTCGCCAGTTTTACACCACCACCTTTGCCTCGTCCTCCAGCATGTATCTGGGCTTTTATTACCCAACCTGACATTCCTGTTTCTAATTCTATTTCCCTTGCAGCCTCAACGGCTTTTTCAGGAGTATCAGCAACCATTTCAACAGGCACATTCACCCCAAAACTCTTAAGAATTGATTTCCCCTGGTATTCGTGTAGATTCATTATAAGCGGGTTTTAAATTAAGTATCCAAAAATACTCTTTTTGCAAGATATCTCAAAAGGATAAAATATGTTGTAGGAATTGAGGGTTGAATTATTTATTATTAAACATTTTATATCTGAATATTCGTAATTAATTAGTCGGCAATCCACAGTCGGCAATAGCAACTCATTCATTTATGCATTTAAGCATTTACGCATTCAATCATTTAATTATACAAAAGTCCTTATCTTTGCTTGACCTGAAAAATTCATTAGTTCTACGAATTTTTCTTCTGGACCAAAAAAAATGAGAAAACTGAAAAACAGTGAGCTTGGAAGGAAGTCGGTCAATGAGTACAAAAAGGCAGACAAATCGCCCATTATTGTTGTATTGGATAATGTACGAAGCATGAACAACATTGGTTCGGTTTTCAGGACTGCAGATGCATTTCTTGTTAAGGCGGTTTACCTTTGCGGAATTACGGCAAAACCTCCACACAAAGATATTCAGAAAACTGCTCTTGGTGCAACAGAATCAGTCCCATGGAAGTATTATGATTCAACAATGGAAGCCATTAACCAATTAAAAAATGATGGTTATATAATCATTTCGGTTGAACAAGCCGAAGAGGCAATTCCGCTTTGTGATTTCGTTGCTAAGGAAGGCGGCAAATATGCCGTGATATTCGGTCATGAAATACGTGGTGTTGCGCAGGAAGTTGTTGATTTAAGTGATTACTGTATTGAAATACCACAATTTGGAACAAAGCATTCATTTAATATATCGGTAAGCACCGGAATTGTACTCTGGGAATTATTTAGGAAAATTCGTTTCATTTAGTCGGAGTCCGAGCTGGAGTCGGAGTCCGACGACTCAAAAAAAAAGAGCGGATAACCGCTCCTTTTATTCTTTTAATAATCTATAGTTATTCAACTATCGATTTAAAGGTTTCATTTTCGAAATACTTACCAAATTCCATATCGGTTTTAGCAAGAGCTTTCAACTCATCCTTAGCAGCAACAGCAGCTTTCAGATTTTCGATCATATAATTTTCATCATCCATACGTGCTCCAACAACAGCTTTTAAATAATCGCTCCATGGACATTTATGGTCAATTGCTTCCAGTGTGTTCTTAGCGCCTGTTGTATTTCCATTGAGCAATTTAGCAAGTGCTGTATTGCATGAAGGAGCTGTACCGAAGTAATTCACAGCATCCTGGTAATTTCCATTAACAAGGTTAATAATTCCCAGTCCGAAATTTGATTCGTCAGTTAGTTTTTCCATTGAAGTGAAATATCCCTGTGCTTTTTCAAGGTCACCCTGAACAAGAGCAACAAAACCCAGATTATTCTTTACATAGTCACCATCCTTAAGTTCCTGGGCTTTTGCAAATGCCTTTTCAGATTCCTCAATCTTACCCATTTTCATCAATGTACATCCTACACTATTAATAGCACGGAAACACTTTGGAGCTTTTTCAACGGCTATTTCGTAATACTTAAGTTGCTTCTCAGCATCTTCTGTAAGTGTAGCTGCATAAAGCATCTCTTCAAGACCAAGTGTATCAGGATTGGTTTCAATATAATTCAGTATTTCTTCATCAGAAAAACCAACAACGTTTACATTCACCAAAAGCTTTGATCTGCGAAGTTTGGGTAGAATATCATCTTTCAATACTTCAAAAGCTTCAGCCATATTTTTGATCTCTTTTTCTCTAACCACAGGATCAGAATGCATTGAAAGAACGCGTAGAATAAGTTCTTTATCCTGAACATCTGATTTTTGCATAAGCTCCTTAAAACCATCCCAGTCTTCAGCAGTTGTGGTAGTTTTTAGAAATCCTTCCTTTTCAGTTCCTTCAATTTCAGCTTTCTTGAGTTCACGACTGAAGAATTTTCCAGCTGTTTCAGCTCGTTTACCTGATAATTTCTCATTAAGATCGAGAGGACCATCAGGAGAAGCATAAGCGGAAATTTCAGTTCCGGTTAATTCATAATTCACTTTTTCACCAGCCTCTTTAAGATAAGCTTTCAACGCATCAATATCTTCAGCTTTAAGTTCTGAACCGCGTACATTTGCGCGATTTATAACATAGTGAATATCAGCTCCTTTTGATTCCGGAATTACTCTTTTAAACTTATCTCCTATCAGTATTGGATGACCATGCTTTTTTGTCAGAGTAGAAGTTGCAATAATGCCATCAGCAAGTTTTACATCAGGTAGTGCAACTGATTTATCTTTCAATGAAGCAGTAGTTTTAAGCATCAGTTCAGATACTCTCATTTCTTCTTTAAAAGGAACTGTTGCCGAATAATTAAATTTATCACCAGTAAATTTAATCACCTCATTGTTAGCTTCAACATCCTCACCCTGCACAGTTACAGGTTCAAATTCAACCTTTCCGCCTTCATAAACAAGTACCGGAACAGCTTTCAGTGTAGCTTTTTTATTGAAATAACTTTCAGGGAAAGAGCCCGTTATGGTTACAGCAACGTTACCACCATGAGCTTCAAGAATCTCAGGCTCAACCTGATAATTTACATTTCCTGCTTCTTTCAACATTTTATTTAGTCCACCGCAACTACTGAGTAATGCAACTGCAAGAACCAGAGAAACAAAATAACTAACTTTTTTCATAATCACTTTTTTATTTGTTATACAATAGTTTAGACACGGTTTGTCACAAATGCAAATCTAATAAAATATTAACAATTAAACCAAATTAATTTAATTTTATCTGCTATAACACAACTCTATTAATGCCTTTTTGATATTTCTTGTCAAAAATTGCACTTATCAGGTTTTTATAATCAACATTATTGTTAACAAAATCAACATTACAAGTATCAATAACCAGAATTTTCATATTAGTTTCCTGTTTAAAGAATTCAAAATACCCATTCTGGATTTTCCTCAGGTATTCAGCAGTTATTGATTTCTCATAATCCCTTCCCCTGCAATTAATATTGTATAATAACTCTTCAACATCCAGATGTAAATATACGTAAAGACCGGGTTTGGGTAATGATTGGTAGATTATATTAAATATTTGCCTGTAAAGCCGGAATTCATCATCGGCAAGTGTTGATTTGGCAAAAATCAGGCTTTTCATGAAATAATAATCCGAAATCGTAAAACTTGTGAAAAGGTCCTGGTCGCCCAATTTTGTCTTTAGCTGACGATATCTGTCAGCCAGAAAAGATAGTTCGAGCGGGAAAGAGTATCGTTCCTGATCGTTATAAAATTTAGGAAGGAAGGGATTATCAGCAAATTGTTCCAATATCATCCTGGCATTATACTGTTTTGATATCATTTTCACCAGGGAAGTTTTTCCTGCGCCTATATTTCCTTCTATTACTATATAATTATATTCCATTATATTATAACAAATTAAGGCTTCCTATTATAACAAGTTCCATTTTCCTTTTCCATCACCCCATTTCTCCAATTCTTCAACCTATTCATTTTTGGAATTAACCATAATAATGATTTTTAAAACTAATACGCCGGTATAATTCCCATATTATAGAATATAAAGGACCAGATATCTGCTGTTTCTTCGATCCTCTTTGATATAGGTTTTCCACCTCCATGACCGGCTTTGGTTTCAATTCTGATCAACACCGGATTTTTTCCATTATATTTTTCCTGCATAGTTGATATATACTTGAATGAATGAGCCGGCACTACCCTGTCATCATGATCAGCTGTAGTTGCCATAATAGCCGGATATTCAACCCCCTCTTTTATACTATGGAGAGGAGAATACGCGTAAAGGTATTTAAACATCTCTTCATTATCTTCACTTGTGCCATAATCGGTTGCCCAATAGCGGCCAATAGTAAATTTATGGTAGCGGAGCATTTCCATAACACCAACTGCCGGTAGAGCAACCCTGAACAATTCAGGTGCCTGATTGGCTACAGCACCTACCAGGAGCCCACCATTCGATCCTCCCTGAATTGCAAGTTTCCCGGGATTTGTATAATTCTCTTTTATCAGATATTTCGCTGCAAATATAAAATCATCAAACACATTCTGTTTGTTCATTTTAGTTCCCGCCTTATGCCATTTCTCGCCATATTCTCCTCCCCCACGAATGTTTGCAATTGCATAAACACCATTATTCTCAAGCCAGATAATGCGGCTTGTGCTGAAACCCGGGGTTATACTAATATTGAACCCTCCGTATCCGTACAGAAGCACCGGATTATTCCCGTCCATTTCAATACCCTTCTTATGAACAATGAACATAGGGATCTTCGTTCCATCCTTACTTTCATAAAATACCTGTTCGGTCACATAGTCCTCAAACACAAAATCCAGTTCAGTAGTACGATATACTTCTGATTTATTATTCCCAATATCATATTTATAAACAACAGGCGGATAAGTAAACGAGGTAAAAGTATAGAAAGCCGTGGTTTCCCCTTTCTTCGCATTAAAACCACGAAGTGATCCTAAGGCAGGCAGTTCCAGTTCATAAAGGAATTCTCCATTTATGTCATATATCTCAACCAAACTATGTGCATCCTTCAGATAGATTGCAATTAACTTGTCCCCCCCAATAGTCACGCCTTGAAGAACCATATCGGTTTTCTCGGGAATAAGATCTTTCCAGTTTTCTTCAGCCGGGTTATTTACATCAATTGCAATCAGTTTATAATTCGATGCCTGGTAGTCTGTAATAACAAGAAGGCTTCCATTAACATGATCAAGAATCCGGTAATTATTATCAAAATTTGAAACAATTTTTACAAATCCTTTACTTTCATTTTCAGACTTTTTAAATGCCAGGGCATTCCCGCTTGTTGATTCAGTAGTTGAAAGAACGAGATATTTTTGATCTTCAGTAACTGAAACAGAAAAACCCCACTCGGGATGATCCGGGTCTTCATAACTCAACTTATCTTCTTCCTGCTTTGTGCCAACTAAATGATAATACACCTTATTATTTTTATTTTCACCTTTCAGAACATCTCCTTCCTTTGGTTCGGGATAGCGGCTATAAAAGAATCCGTTTTTATACCATGAAATGCCTGAAAATTTAGCCCACATAATATGATCATCCATATCTTCGCCTGTTGCCATATCTCTGACATACAATTCACGCCAGTCGGATCCGCCCCGCGAAAGACCATAACCAAAATATTTCCCGTCTTTTGACAATTTAAAATTTGTCAATGCAACTGTCCCGTCTTCTGACAACTTATTCGGATCTATGAAAAGCTCAGGTTCACTTTCCAGATCTTTTTGCATATAGTAAACACTTTGGTTTTGCAAACCATCATTTTTTGTGAAAAAATAATAGCCGCCGTCTTTCCATGGTGCTGAAACCCTGGGATAGTTCCAGACTTCAGTAAGTCTTTCCTTTACTTTTTCACGAAAAGGAATTTTTTCAAGGTAACTAAATGTCACCAGGTTCTGAGCTTTCACCCATTCAGTCGTCTCTTCAGAATTATCATCTTCGAGCCAGCGATATGGATCGGCTACCTCAGTACCAAAATAATTATCTGTCTGATCACTCATTCGTGTTTCAGGGTAATCAATGCCTGATCGATTACAAGAGAACAAGAGCATAAATACAATTGCACTTAATAAAAATGTAAGTTTTTTCATTTGTTTAGGGTTTTTTACTATTAATGAAAATATATAAAATTCATAGCTGCCGGTCCTGCTTTTTCATCTCATTATCTCTTTTTTTTCCAAATATCTGTCCAACCACTAATCCTATTACCCAGCCCAGTAAAACACCGGTTTTCAAAATGTCACTGTTTTCTTCCTGGATAAAGAGTATCATATATGCAATAAGTAGTCCTGCCAGAATTCCAAATAACATTCCCAATAATGAATATACGGAAGCAAAGTAAGATTTTGGATAGAGTTTATGTACCTTTCTCAGATGCCGGAATATAAGACCAAAGGTTTTTTCATACCCGGTATTGCCCGATGTTGAATTATCCCGAAAATTTTCCAGATTTGAAACTATGTGGGACAGATCATTTTTTAAAAAAAAACAGTCTCTGCAAGAAGTTGAATATTCATCCACTTTTTCTGCCATTTTAGCTAATCTTCTAATCTGCAGAAACCTGTAGTTTCTCCCTGAAAGACCTTTTGTGCCTATCTTTAGTTTATCATTAAAATCAGTCAGCCATTCTGAACAATTTGCCATTGTAGAAAAATTTGGAAGGTTTAAATATAACAAAAAAAGGCCGGGAAAACCCGACCTTTCGTATACAATTAATTAAGTTCTTCAGGAAAATGCATAGTTATTCTGGAACATTCCACCTTTCCCTTTACCTCTAATTATTCCTGTCAGGTTTTGGAAGTAGAATTTTCCGGGATAGTTTAACCTTACCTGTTCTTTTATCAACATCAATCAATTTCACTTCAACCTCATCACCTTCAGAAAGTACTTCATCCACGGTTTTTAATCTTCTCCACTCAATTTCCGAAATATGAAGAAGACCATCTTTGCCCGGCAGTATTTCAACAAAGGCACCAAAAGGCACAATGGTTTTAACTTTCCCTTTATACACTGCACCAATCTCAGGTACGGCAACAATGCTATTTATCCGCTTAAGCGCTTCATTGATTGACTCTTCGTTATCGGCAAACACATCAACAACTCCTTTATCATCAATCTCTTCAACGATAATTGTTGTACCTGTTTCGCTTTGAATCTCCTGTATTACTTTACCTCCCGGTCCGATAATAGCGCCAATCATATCTTTCGGTATAATGATCTGAGAAATACGCGGAGCATGAGGTTTGAGATTTTCCCTGGGTTCGGAAATTGTTTCCGCCATTTTATCCAGAATATGTAACCTTCCTTCCCTGGCTTGTTCAAGTGCTTCTGCCAGAACCTCATAGGGAAGTCCATCAACTTTAATATCCATTTGGGTAGCAGTTATACCATCTCTGGTACCGGTAACTTTAAAATCCATATCGCCAAGGTGATCTTCATCACCCAGAATATCCGAAAGGATTGCATATTTTTTACTGTTGGTATCAGAGATCATACCCATCGCGATCCCGGATACAGGTTTTTTCAATTTAATACCGGCATCCATAAGAGCCAGGGCTCCGGCACAAACCGTTGCCATTGATGAAGAACCGTTAGACTCAAGAATATCTGACACAACTCTTATTGCATAAGGATTCTCACTGTCTTCAGGAACCATGTTCTTCAATGCCCTATGCGCAAGATTTCCATGACCTATTTCTCTTCTGCTTGTACCTCTTGCAGGTCTTGCATCCCCTGTTGAAAATGGGGGGAAGTTATAATGCAGTACAAATTTATAAGAGCCCTGGAAAAGAACTTCATCGATTTTCTTCTCATCAAGTTTAGTGCCCAGCGTAACTGTTGTAAGCGATTGAGTTTCTCCCCTTGTAAAAACAGCAGAACCATGAGCTGCCGGTAGTGGATCTACTTCGCACCAGATAGGACGGATTTCGTCAGTTTTTCTTCCATCCAGACGTATTCCCTTATCAAGCACAAGATTACGTACAGCCTCTTTTTCAACATCATGGAAATATTTTCCAATCAGTGTTTCATTAATTTCGTCTTCATCAGTAAACTGCTCCAGAAATTTTTCTTTAACAGCTTCAAAAGCTTCACTTCGTTCTTGTTTATTGGTGATTGCCTTTTCTGCAACCTTAAAAACTTTATCGTATGTTTCCTTCCAGACCTTCTCCTTCAATCCCTCATCATTCTCTTCTTGTTTGTACTCTCTTTTTTTAGTAGCACCAACCATTTCAGCCAGTTCTTCCTGAACTTTACACTGATCCTTTATAGCTTCATGAGCAAACTTAATTGCCTCTATCATATCAGCTTCAGGAATCTCTTTCATTTCACCCTCAACCATAAGGATATTATCTTTGGTAGCACCAACTAAAAGGTCAATATCAGCATCCTCAAGCTCAGAAAAGCCCGGGTTGATCCTAAACTTACCATCAATTCTTCCAACTCTGACTTCAGAGATCGGACCACCAAAAGGGATATCTGATACACTAAGAGCAGCAGACGCGGCAAGGCCGGCTAACGAATCGGGTAAAATATCTTTATCAGCAGAAATAAGGTTTATAGTTACAAATGTATCGGCATGATAATCATCAGGGAATAATGGTCGTAACGCCCTGTCCACTAACCTGGCAATAAGCACTTCATAATCCGAAGGTCTGGCCTCTCTTTTCAGAAATCCGCCCGGGAATCTTCCCAGTGAAGCGTATTTCTCTTTGTAATCAACAGAAAGAGGCATAAAATCCACATCCTCTCTAATCTCTTTAGCTGATACCACAGTGGCAAGAAGCATTGTCCTGCCCATTTTAACAACAACAGAACCATCGGCTTGTTTTGCCAGTTTGCCTGTCTCAATAGAAATTGTCCGGCCATCACCCAGATCAATTGTTTTCTCAATTACTTTATACATATTTATTTCTTTTGTCACCGTAACGGAATCATTTTGGCAGTAATAAGAAAAAAGGCAATGTTGAAATTGCCTCTTTTGCTACCTCCGTAATTTCAGTGCTTTAATAATTGCACGGTATTTTTCGATATCTTTCCCTTTAAGGTAGTCAAGTAACCGTCTTCTTTTACCTACCAATTTCAATAATGATCGCTGTGTATGATAGTCATTCTTCATGTTTTTAAGATGACTAGTCAGGTGGGATATGCGTTGTGAGAACAATGCTATCTGAGCCTCTGTTGACCCGGTATCCTTCTCGTTACTGCCATACTTCTTGAAGAGTTCTTTTTTCTTCTCTGCGGTTAATTGCATTATTTTCTTATTTTTTTAACTAATTATATTTTCCTTAATAAGAGGTGCAAAAGTATTTATTTTTTTTCATTATTCAATAAACTCCGGCGAAAATATTAATAATCATGTTATTTTAAGTCCCTTGTCAAGTGTATGAGGCAGATAAAATGACACTATGATCTTTTCACTTTCCTTTCTCAATAAGGGATTTAAGACGTTCAATTTGCTCATGCTTACCAAGTGCGAAAAGCTGATCTCCCGGGGATAGTTTTATTTCGGGTGAGGGACTAATAATAAAACTTTTATCCTCTCTTTTTAATCCTATGATATTAGCTCCCGATGCATTGCGAATATCGAGCTCTTTTATTGACTTATTTGCAAAACAGACAGCAAGGTTCTCACATGAGATTTCTTCCAGATTCACCTCTTTATGGCTCTGAAGCATCAGATACTCAATAAACTCAACCAGATCGGGTTCAGCAACAAGTTTCGCCATCCGCTGTCCCCCGATTTTATCAGGCATAATGACATTTGAAGCGCCGGCCCTCTTTAATTTTTCTACAGAGCGGTCATCTGATGCTCTGCTAATAATCAGTAAATCCGGATTTAATTGCCTGGCAGTAAGGACAATATACAGATTTTCCGCATCATTGGGTAAAGTGGTGATCAGTGCTCTTGCACTTTCAAGCTTTGCAGCTTCCAGAATTTCTTCATTTGTAGCATCGCCTTCAATATAAAGCAACGATTCATCTTCACGAATTTTTTGAACTAAAGATTCATTTTTTTCAATAATAACAAAATCCCCTTTATGCTCATGAAGATTAACAGCAGCCTGTTTCCCGTTTCTTCCGTAACCGCAAATGATTACATGGTTACTTAATTTCCTGATTCGTTTTTTCACTTTGTTATCTTTATAATAATTCCTGAAAATTCCATCAACAATATAGCGTGTAAAAGTAGTAACAGCATATGCGAAAATACCAAAACTAAAAATTATCAAAAAAGCCGTAAAAATTCTACCAACATCTGATAGAGGATGGACCTCCTGAAACCCAACCGTTGCAATAGTTATTATGGTCATAAAGAAGGCCTCAATAAATGAAAATCCTTCAATTATCATATATCCTATAATGCCAACACTAACAATACCGACCAATAGTACAAAAGCGTAAACAGCCGGTTTGAATTCACTCTTCATTTGAATTTTGAAGTATTAACTGATTTCCGATTTGACAATTTAAACATTTTTTTTGATTACAATATACATTTTTAAGCTGTAATAATGCTTGTGAATCAGATGCATTTTTTGCTATTATCCCCAGTTTCTTCCACTTTTTAATAATTGAATTATCCTCGGCAGGTAAACTTTCAAGAATATCAATTGCCCGTTCACTCAGATCAGTGATCCCTTTAGATTTACCATACAGGAAAATAAAAGGAACCACCGTGTTGATCAAAATGTTATTAATGCCTGTTTCGCCGATCCTTTTTTCTTTCTTTGTTGATTTTTTACCAAAACGGTAATGTACATCCCAGTATTCGGACGCTGTAATCCTGAAAAGATCTTTAATTATGCCCGGGTCTTTTGTCTGAATGATTTTAGAAAATAGATGAGATGAATGGTGAATAAGCGTGGAAAACTGTGCAATCCGTATTGTAGGGAAATTTGAAGGTCTCAGTCGCATAAATTTCCAAAGATGCTCTCCAAGTGGTTTCAGAGAAAATTTTTTCTGAAGAAATTCATACTCCTTTTTTAACTTACTTTGATAATCATCAACCGGAAAAGCCGTTTGCAGAAAACCTGCCTGTCCGAAAAGCATTGCCTCAATTTGCAACAGGTTATCTTTATGTTTCCCAAGGTATTTCAGGGGCAATGACCTGGCAAGGAGCATGAATGGTTCACTATTCTTTTTAAAACCGAAGCTTCCTGCAAGTGCCTGGTAAAATGATTCTTCCCAGCTTTGGTCATTTTTCAACAATATCTGCTTTAAATCACCTGTTTTACTTTCCAGCCTTTCCACCAGCAATTTATATAACCATTGTTTTATGAAAAACGGATCTACCCTGAATATTTGATCATTGCATGGTATCCATTGCCGGTTTAGCAATAAAATTTCATAGTTTTCATAGAGCTTATCCCTAAACGTTAATTCCATTGCCGGGATAGGATCCCCGTTACTTCTGGTCACAACCCGGTCATCTTTGAAAACGACATGCAAGATTACATTATCGTATGCTTTATCATTATTATGCCCATGTTTTTGCCAGTCAGATGAAAAGATGTGTATCTCCACATTTCCCACCCACAAAGTTCCGTCAATTTTCACCTTAGCACTAATAAAATCGGGGCCGGCATCCGAATTATGCTGACCGGGATACACTATTTCAATCTTCTCACCTGATGTTGCATGGAGGTTGTTTTTATTAAACAACTCATACATCCAGACAAAATGAAGGAATTCTTCTTTCACTATAGCAGATGATTTTGGAACATTATTGTTGACATCTCCAATGCAATTGTTTTTGCTTTTTCACCGGCTATTTGCGCAAATTTATCTGAGCTGTCAGCAAATATTATCCCACGGGAAGAGTTAACTATCAGTCCGCATTTATTATTAATTCCATATTCAGTCACATCTTCTAAGCTTCCACCCTG
>JAUXED010000023.1 GCA_030618105.1 Bacteroidota bacterium
TCTTTTGGCTTTTCAGGCGTCTCTATCTCGCTTGCTTCCTGATCTTTTTTCTCTTCTTTTGGCTTTTCAGGCGTCTCTATCTCGCTTGCTTCCTGATCTTTTTTCTCTTCAGGTACCTCCTCAGGGGTTTCTTTTGCAGCTTCGGCTTTTTCTTCTTCTGCAGCTTCAGCATTTTTTTCTGCTATCTCAACTGATCTGGCTTCTTTGATCTTTTTTTCAGCTTCAAAACGTTTTTTCTCTTCCTCTTCCAGAGCTTTTACAATTTTGCTTTTCTTAGTTTGAATCTCATTCTCTTTTTCCTTAAGCCATGTATTATATCTGACTTCTGCTTCCTCTTCAGAAAAAGCTCCCTTTTTAACTCCGTTTAGAAGATGATTTTTAAATAAAACACCTTTGTATGATAAGATAGCCCTACAGGTATCAGTAGGTTGAGCGCCTTTTTGCAGCCATTCCAATGCTCTATCAAAATCCAATTTAATAGTAGCAGGATTTGTTCCCGGATTGTACATGCCGATCCGTTCAATATATCTGCCATCCCGTGGCGCCCTGCTATCAGATATCACAATGTGGTAATAAGGACTTTTTTTTCGTCCATGTCGTGCTAATCTGATTTTTGCTGGCATTCTCTACGCTTTTAATTAATAAATTATCTACCTTAAAAAATAGTGGGTGCAAAGATACATTTTTATTTAATTTAACAATTAATTTTAAATGTATTTATTGAAAAAGTAAACATGGCAATGATAGTTATTCAATACTTTTCAACATCTGTTTTTTAACATTGTGTTTTGTGTAATTTTGTAAACGATTCCGCGATCTTCAATCTTTCTCAATTCGTTTAATTAAAAACAAATTAATGCTGAATATAATACGGTTATGACTGACTTTGCACACCTTCATGTACATACACAATACTCTATTCTTGACGGGGCATCAAATATTCCGGAGTTGATCAGTAAGGTAAAAGCAACAGGGATGAAAGCCATAGCCATCACTGATCATGGAAACATGTTCGGTGTCAAGGAATTTCATAACGAAGCCAAAAAACAAGGTATTAAACCAATATTAGGTTGTGAAGTGTATGTTGCCAGTAATAGTCGCTTCAAAAAGGATGAAAAAGAGGATCGGGCTGGTTTCCATCTCATACTTCTGGCTAAGAATATGAAAGGGTATAAGAACCTGATTAAAATGGTTTCTCTTGCGTGGATTGAAGGGTTCTATTATAAACCCAGGATAGACAAGGAACTGCTACGTAAATATAGTGAAGGTATTATCGCATCCTCTGCCTGTCTTGGGGGGGAATTACCTTCTGTAATTTTAAACCGGAAAAGTGAAAAAGCCGAAGAAGTAGTAAAAGAATTCTTGGATATTTTCGGTGATGATTATTACCTTGAACTTGTAAGGCACGAAACCGGTGATCCTGAGATTGACAGTGACACTTTTTCCCGACAAGTTATCGTTAATAAAAAATTAATTGAATTATCAGAAAAATTTAACATTAAGCTGATTGCTACCAATGATGTCCATTTTATCAATGCTGAAGATGCAGAAGCCCACGACAGACTTATTTGTCTGAACACCGGCAAAGACCTGGATGACCCTGACAGGTTAAGGTATACAAAGCAGGAGTTCCTGAAAACGCCACAGGAGATGAGTGAGATATTCTCTGATATTCCTGAAGCACTTGAGAATACAGTTGAAGTTGTTGAAAAAATTGATGATTATGAGCTTAATCATAAACCTGTAATGCCTGATTTTAGTATTCCAGAAGGCTTTGAAGATGAGGATGATTACCTTCGTCATCTTTCCTTCGAAGGGGCAAAAACGAGATATGACAATATTACAGCCGATATTAAGGAAAGGATAGATTTTGAGTTGTCTGTAATAAAGAAAATGGGTTATCCGGGATATTTTCTGATCGTACAGGATTTTCTTAATGCAGCAAGGGAAATGGACGTTTCCATTGGTCCGGGAAGAGGATCAGCAGCCGGTTCAGTTGTTTCATACTGTACCGGGATTACAGATATTGATCCATTGAAATATAACCTTCTTTTTGAGAGGTTTCTGAATCCTGATAGAGTTTCGATGCCTGATATTGATATTGATTTTGACGAAGATGGTCGTGAACAGGTACTTAAATGGGTTGTGGAAAAATATGGGAAAGAACATGTTGCTCATATAATAACCTTTGGTACAATGGCTGCGAAAATGGCAATACGGGATGTTGGCAGAATTCAAAAACTTCCTTTAGCAGAAGCTGACAGGCTGGCTAAATTAGTGCCTGAACGACCGGGAACTACATTAAAATCAGCTTATAGTGAGGTTCCCGAACTTAGAGCTGAACGAACATCAGGAAATGAACTGGTTTCACAAACTCTTAAATTTGCCGAAATTCTTGAAGGATCAGTTCGCCATACCGGTCTGCATGCCTGTGGTATAATAATCGGAAAAAACAAACTTATCGAGCATCTTCCAATATCAACAAGTAAAGAAACAAATTTACTTGTTACACAATTTGATGGCAGTCATGTTGAAGATGTAGGAATGCTGAAAATGGACTTCCTGGGGTTAAAAACTTTATCTATTATCAGGGATGCTGTTAAAAATATTAAAGAATCAAAAGGGATTGATATTGACATAAAAAACATTCCTCTTGATGATGAAAAAACTTATGAATTATATAGCCGCGGTGATACTACCGGGATATTCCAGTTCGAATCAGATGGAATGAAGAAATACCTGAAGGAACTTAAACCTAACAGGTTTGAGGATCTTATTGCTATGAATGCATTGTACCGGCCGGGGCCAATGGAACATATTCCCAGGTTCATCTTCAGAAAACAAGGACAGGAAAAAATTCGTTATGAACTTCCGGTAATGGAAGAATATCTAAAGGATACATATGGTATTACTGTATACCAGGAGCAGGTGATGCAACTTTCTCAGGCTATGGCTGGATTCACACGTGGTCAGGCAGACTCGTTGAGGAAAGCTATGGGAAAGAAGAAAAAGAAAGTGATGGATGAGCTCAGAGAGAAATTTTTCGAAGGTTGCAAGACCAAAGGATATGATATAAGTATTGTTGGAAAAATTTGGCAGGATTGGGAAGCTTTTGCACAGTATGCGTTTAATAAATCACACTCTACTTGTTATGCTTTTGTTTCATACCAAACGGCTTACCTGAAAACTCATTTTCCTGCAGAATATATGGCTGCAGTTCTTAGCCGAAATGTCAATGATATTAAAAAAATCACTCTGTTCATGGATGAAACCAAACGTATGGGAATCCTGGTTCTTGGCCCGGATGTGAATGAGAGTGAAATAAAATTTACTGTGAATAAGGATGGCAATATCCCTTTCGGACTTGGAGCAATAAAGGGAATGGGGGAAAATGCTGCCCGGCAAATTATAACAGAAAGGGAGAAAAATGGATTGTTCAAAGACATTTATGATTTTGTTGAAAGAATAAACCTGTTTGCAGTTAATAAGAAAAATTTTGAAGCCCTTACTATGGCAGGAGCCTTTGATAACTTTAAAGATATTAGAAGAGGACAGTTTTTTGGTCTTGATAATAAGGGAATTTCTTTTATTGAAAATCTTTTGAGATATGGAAATAAAATAAAAAATGAAAAAAACAGTTCTCAGATATCATTATTTGGGGATACACAGGGATTTGAAATAATAAAGCCTGAAATACCCCAGGTTACTGACTGGTCAAAACTGGAAAAACTAAATAAAGAAAAAGAAGTTATTGGAATATTTCTTTCTGCACATCCACTGGATGACTTCAAGCTTGAAATTGATAAATTTTGTAATACTTCACTGGCACAACTTAATGATCCTAAATCTTTGAGAGATAAGGAATTAACAGTAGCAGGAATAGTTACCGATGTAAAGAATGAAACAACAAGGAAAGGGAATCCATATGGAGTTCTTACTATCCAGGATTATACAGATACATACCGGCTTGCAATGTTTAGCAACGATTATATTAATTATAGAAAATATTTTGAAGTAGGATATTTTTTGCTGATAAAAGGGAAAGTCCAGCCAAAATATTACAATAATGACGAGTTGGAATTTAAGGTGAAAAAAATACATCTTTTGCCTGATGTAAAGAAAGAACTTATTAATTCCATCTCATTAGAAATGCCGATAAGTGAAATAACACCTGAATTTATTGATGATTTTGACCGGATTACTAAAGAAAACAATGGAAAAACCACAGTGAAATTCAGTATTTATGATAACGAAGGGAAATATAATATTGAAATGTTCTCCAGAACAAGGAGAATTTATTTGTCAGACAATATTATTAATTTCCTGGAAAAAAATAACAATATTGGGTTTAAACTGAATTAAAATATATTTGCACCTGTTTTTATTTATATTTTCAAATAATATTTTTCCGGGAAAACCATGAATTATCCTGAAGAACCATCAAATACTAATTAGTAACGAAATAATAATAAAAAACAATTATCATGACAGTTGAAGTAAATGATTTAAATTTTGAAGAAGTTGTATTAAAATCAGATAAACTTGTTATTATTGATTTTTGGGCAGAATGGTGTGGTCCATGCAGAATGGTAGATCCAATTATTAAGGAGATTGGTGAAGAGTATGATGGGAAGGTTCTCGTGACAAAAGTAGACGTAGATAATAATCCGGGTATCTCATCAAAACTTGGGATCAGGAATATTCCTACTGTTATGTTTTTTAAGAACGGGAAAATGGTTGATAAGCAAGTGGGAGCCGTTCCTAAAAGTAATTTTATTTCAAAGCTTGAACCTTTATTATAAGAAAATTTTTACTTCATCGTTGTTTTTATTAGCTCCATTTTTGAAATAATTTTCATTCTTTATATTATGTCTGAAATAACAACTGCAGGAATTTTTTGCGCTTCAAGTCCAAGAATTGATCAGGAGTATTTTGAAGCTGCCGATGAATTAACCGGTATCCTTGTCCGGAATGATATAACTATATATTTTGGAGGAGGGAAATATGGACTGATGGGACAGATTGCAGCCAGGGTAAACAGGGATAACGGAAAGATCATTGGTGTTATTCCCAGGTTCATGAAAGAAGAAAACTGGCACAACGAGAGTATTAAGAAAATGATTGTTGTTAATTCAATGCATGAGCGGAAGGAGACAATACTTAATCAAAGTGAAGCTCTTATCGCTTTTCCCGGAGGTTGTGGAACGGTAGAAGAACTTTTGGAAGCAATTACATGGAAACAGTTGGGGCTATATACCGGACCAATAATCATCCTTAACACTAAAGGTTATTATGATCCGTTATTGACATTCCTGGAAAAAATGATTAATGAAAGTTTTTTACGCGAAGTGCACAGAAACATGTGGAGTGTAATTGAAAGACCATCTGAAATTATGAGTGCAATACAAAAATCGCCGCCCTGGAGTGTTAAAGCAAGAACCTTTGCTGCCGTGAAATGAAGAGCAAAGAGCCTGGTCAGGTTGTTATCCGCATACCGATAAATAAAATGTCATCTATTTGTGACAGGTCTCCTCTCCATTCTTCCATAGTTTTGTCCAGATGTTCTTTTTGTTCATTCATGCTCATATGTTGAATAGAAAGAAGAAGTTCTTTAACATTTCTTGTTTTAAATTTTTTCCCGTGAATTCCTCCGAACTGGTCAGCATAACCATCTGAAAAAAGATAAAACTGATCTCCTTTTTTAACCTTTATGGCGTGGTTCGTAAATTTTTGGCCTACTTTAATAGATGACAAGCCAATAGAGAACCGGTCAGCTTTGGTTTCAAAAAGTTCGCCATCCCTTATTAAATAAAGGGCATTATAAGCTCCGGCATATTGTATTTCCCTTGTTTTAGAATCATAAACAATAAGAGAAAGGTCCATGCCATCCATAACCTCATCACTGTCACTTTGCTGAGTAAGTGTTCCGGATACCTCATCGTTCAGCTGGTCAAGAATTGCTGCAGGTTCTGTAAAACCATATTCTTTAACAATCTTATTAAGGGAATTATGTCCGATCAATGACATAAACGCTCCGGGAACACCATGTCCTGTACAATCAACAGCTGTAATGAACTGCTTCGAATCAGAAATATGAAGCCAGTAAAAATCTCCGCTTACAATATCTTTTGGTTTAAAAAGGATAAAAGCTTCAGGAATAGAATCTTCAGGTGGGAGAATAGCTTTTTGAATCCGTTTTGCATAACGTATACTGGCGGTAATATCTTTGTTTTTTTGTTCAATTTCTTCACTCTTCTGAACAACTTCGGCAGTTCGTTCAGCAACTTTCTTTTCAAGAATTTGTTTTTCTTTTATCAAATTACGTTCCCTGACTTTAATAAAAACGAAAACAGCAACAAAAGTGAGAATTATGCATCCGAGGATGAACCACCATGATTGATAAAACGGGGGTCTGATGGTAAAATCGTAAGTAACCGGTTCGGAACTCCAGGTGCCGGAGCTGTTTTTTGCAATTACCATAAATGAATACTTACCGGGGGCTAAGGAAGGATAAATTGCCCTTGTTGTCGTTGTTTCCGGTCGCCAGTTATCTTCAGCACCTTTTAGCATTATTTTGTATCGTACTGCCCCGGGGTTTGAAAGGCAAATGCTGTAATAATCAAATATTAATGATTTTTCTAAATGGCTCAGGTTCATTCCGGGGACCATAACTCTGGATTCATAATTAACTTTCAGGGACTTTATATGAGGTAATGGTTCGGAAATACTTTTCCTGGCTTTACCTGGATCATATTTTGTTACACCATTTGCTGTTCCAAACCACAAATTGCTATCAGTATCCATGAAAGATGCATTGTCTTTTGTTTCAATACCCACATACCCGTTTTTCTCAGTGTAAGTATATATTTTATTTTCAGACTGGTTGAATATATTCAAACCGTTATTTGAACCTATATATATGTTATTGTTATTGTCTACATTGATAACTGAAACAATATTTGAAAGTAATCCGTCAGATCTTGAGTAATGTTTTTTAATACTGTCTTTTTCAACGACAAAAACACCCGAAGTGGTTCCTATCCAGATATTACCATTTAAATCTTCAGCCATTGTTTTAGGCACAAGTTCATTTTCCGGGCTAATTCTTATAAAAGTGTCCCTTTTGGCTACATATTTTGTAAGTCCGTTTTTTGCTTCAGATCCGATCCACATATTGCCATTTGAATCAAGTAGCAATGCCGTAATATGGTTCCCGGCAAGTCCGTAAATCTGAGTATATGTCTTTCCTTCACTTTTATCATTATCCCATACAAGAAGCCTGTCATTTGCACCAATCCATATTCTGTTTTTATTATCAATTTCCAGTGCATTTACAATACGATCAATAGGCAGCAATTGGTTGAGGTAAGAATCAAAAATAAATTTTTCTTCGTCAATCAGATATTGAAAAACACCTCCTCCATTCGAACCTATCCAAAGGTTATTTTCCAGATCTTCTTTTATAAACCGGATCTTGTTATCTATCATGTTCTTTTCCCGGTTGAGAATACGGATTTTTTCTTTCCCGGATTTTAAAGGATCGAAAACGCAGATCCCCTTATTTGTTCCAAACCAGTAAGTCCCTTTTTTATCCTGTTGAATAGCCCAGACATTTTTATCAGGTAATCCTTCTTCAGGCATAATGGTGATAAAACTTTCTCCTTTGAAAATAGACAATCCATGATACTGGCTTGCAATAACTATATTTCTTTCCCTGTCTTCTATGATACATTGTATATGACTTGCATTTAGTCCATTATCAATTGTGAAATTTGTCATCTTTTCTCCCGAGAAACGGGTAATACCCCCTCCCCAGGTTCCTACCCAGATATTTCCCTGACTATCTTCGGTGATATAGCTGATCCAGTTTTTTGCCAGGCCGTCTCTCTTATCATAGATAACCATTTTTTCCTGGTCAGTAAGATATTTATATAACCCGCCATTATATGTTCCAAACCATAAATTCCTGTTTGAGTCTTCAAACATTACGGTTTTCATCCAGTATTTTGTCAAATCCGGGAGAAGGTAATTATCAAATTTATTATCCGTTTTATTAAACTTCTTAATACCAACATCGGTTAAGCAATAAAATGTGCCATCCCTGGTAAGAAGGGAGTTAAAAATTTTATCGCTTAAACCTTCTTTTCCCCTGAATACTTCAATTGAGATTTGATCAATTTCATCAAATGGATTCTTCAGAAGAATTGCTCCATTCCCTGCGGTTGTGAACCAAATTTGACCTGTTGAAGTTTCAGTGATTGATGTAATATCAGAATGGAGTTCAATAGAATCCGGTTTAAGTATTTCAAACTTTGTTCCATCATAACGAGAAATTCCTCCATCAAGGTGTCCTAACCATAAGTTGGCTCTTGAATCAGTAAAAACAGTAAACACTCCTTTAGGTGCAAGTCCATTCTCTGATGTAAAATTTTCAAAATTTATCCCATCAAAACGAGAAACTCCCCCGGCTGTTCCCAGCCAGATATAATCATTTTGATCCTGTAGTAAAGAATATACTTTCGAAGAATTTAATCCGTCTTCAACACTATAGTTGTCAAAATAGTATGATTGAGATTGAAGAATTAATGGTATGAACATCAGAAGTGAAAAAAAAAATATTCGTTTTAAGTAACGAATATTTTTCCCGGACAGAATAATAGAAAGAGCCATTGTATTATTATTAATAAGCTTTGAACAAAAGTATTATTACTGATTTTTTCACCTGGCTACGAAAGTTATTTAAACTAAATTTATTGTTATTTCAGTATAAAGAAAAAGGTGCCGTTTTCATCTTCTAATCCGGCGATTTTTCCAAATTTGGGTCGTTGCTGGTTGTTTTTTATCACAGCAATAGTTACCTGGGAAACAATATTTTCAATTGGAATACAAGCGTTAGGGTTATTAGCCAGCGAATTAGCGAAAGTTCTGGTAAATTGAGAGTTATCTATTGCAAGCTCATAACCAGCAGATGAAAAAACCTGTGAGGATTTGGATCTGGTGTCTTTCCAGTTATCACAACTCCTATCGGATGGTATTGACCGCATAGCCTGGTAAAATGTAGGTCCTGATTCACAAGCATCAGTTACAACCAGTGTATGTGTTAGTGAACTTGAATAAGATTGCATAGCTGCTTTAAGGGCATTAATATTATAATATGTAAACTCATCATCACGCTGAGCATCAACAGGTATCCAGTAACCCGTTTCGTTAACAAATTTTCCATGCCCGGCATACCAGATGAGAAGAGAATTAACCCGGTTGCTACGAAGTAAGTCGCGGAGTTCAATGGAAAAGAATTTTTCCAATTCTTCCTTGGTCATATTCTGCTTGGTGATAATATTATGGATTTGGTATTTAGCAAAGGATGCTTTCATCAGACTGATATCTTTTACCGGTCCTTCAAGGCTGGCAAATACTTCATACTTTGAATTTTCAATGAAAACAACCCAGGTTTTCCCCATCGGATTATCTTCTGAAAGTAAAGCCGCTTCCCTGTTTAATGTAAACTCTTTCTCAACCCTGTTTCCAAACATATCCTCAACTATAACAGTAAATTTATTCTTATTCATAATGTCTATGTTAGCTGAAAATTTTGGATTTTCAACATCCATGCGGTAACTGGCAGTAACTCCTTCAATAAATATGGATCTAATATGACTTTCATCCGTTATTTGCCCTTCAATATACAAGGTGGGATCATTACTTTCAAGATAAATAAGATTATTGTCTGATGCATATGGAGCAATAATTTTTACTTGCGGGGGATTTACCTCAGTGCGTTTAATTGGGAAAATCCCGGTTTGTTTATTATCATATACATCTAAAGCAGTGATAACAAGTTCATCGAAACCCCTTATATCAACATCTGTTATAAATTCATAATGGTTATCTTTTTTCTCAAAACGAACATCCTTGTCGTTAATTTTTAAATAGTCCAAATCACTTTCATCCCACACTTTACCTTTTAAAAGAACAGTTTCTTTATCACCGGCTAACTCAAGGATAGTTCCACTTTTCGGCTCAGGATCAACAATAATAATTTCCGGTTTGTCATTTTCCCTGTTTATTTCAAATAATCTTGCTTTAGTTGCATCCAGTAATTTTTTTGCATCAACATTATATTCAGACAGTTGGGTAATAGTTTCATAATCTTTAGCAGCAGATGTAAAATTCATTGAATGTTCATACGATTTGGCCCTGGCAAAATAATAATCAGGGTTTTCTTTGTCAAGTGAAATGGCAACTGAATAGTCGTTTACAGCATTAAGGTGTTGGTTAAATTGCTGGTAATAACTTCCACGGAGTGCATACCATTTGGGATTATCAGTGTCTAAAATAATTATTCTTGAGATGTCATTTATCGCATTGGGATATTCAAGTTCTTTAACATACAGATCACTTCTGATATGATAAGCTCTGATATTTTTTTTATCCAGATTAAGTACGTAATTACAATGCGTCATAGCCTTATCCAATTGTTCGCGGTTTCGACATAAATCAGCGAGGTCAAGATGAGCCAAAACAAAATATCTGCTTTTTGAGATTGATTTATTAAAGAATTTTTCGGCTTTATCAAATTCTTCAAGTTTTACTGATATAACTCCCATGTAGTAATTGTTAAGGGAATTATCTTTTATTACCAGGGCAGTATCGGCAACTCCCCGGGCACTCTCGAATCTCTCCAGTGCAAGAAGGGTTTTTATTTTTTCCTGGTATGGAGCCAGTTCCCTTTTTGATAATTTTGTAGCTCTATTCAGAGCCCCCAATGCCTGGTTGTATTTACCTGCTTCGTTATAACATCTGCCAAGTAAGTAAAATAGTTCTTTATTTTTGGGTTCAAAAACGACAGCTTTACTGAAATCGTCAATAGCAGCCTCTTTATTTCCTGCTTTATCATATAATTTGCCTCTTGCAACATAAGCTTTTGTGTAATCAGGATCAAGTTCAACAGCCTTGGTAAATTCGTCAATAGCAAATTCAAATTTCTTTGATTCAACATAATTTTCCCCGGCTTTATAATGTCTTTTGGCACTTTGTCCTTTTACATTCATAGAAAGTAAAAGGGAAACAATTAAAATACCAGTTAAAAAACTACCTTTTTTTGCTTTCATCTTTTGTGTTTTCATAAGACAACTCTCCTTTATCAATTTCTAGTTATCAAATATACGCAATATTATAAAAAAAGTCAAGAACCTTACCAAACTCGAATATTTATTTATATACGGGAATTCACTCACTTTGTTTCTCTATTTAATGTTTATTTGCGTTGCAGGTATTATTTCATCAGGCTAAATTGAAGATGTTCTAATTTTTGGGTCATAGCCTTAGCCTCAACCTTTAAATAAAACATTGAATTTCAAATTTTAAAGGTTATTTATATTTATTGATTTTATGATCAATTCACGAAGCTATATTCTTTTTTAAACTATGTTCTTACCTTTGGATTATGATTTTTTCTTCATTAACAAATATTGGTGAATTATCATCAGGGTTTAAAAGAGAATTAAAGGAACAATACTCATTACCTGAATTACAGAATTTCCTTTATCTTATTTTTCAAAATCTGATGGAACTCTCAAAAACAGATATTCATATCAATCCGGGAAAGGAAATCCCGGATCATATTATGTTTAAGATTAACGAAATTATCAATGAATTAAAGGAATACAAACCTATTCAGTATATACTAGGTGAAACAGAGTTTTATGGTTGTGATATTAAAATAAATGAAAATACTCTTATCCCCAGACCTGAAACTGAGGAACTGGTAAGATGGATACTTGATGAGACAGATGGAAACAGATGTAAAATTTTTGATATTGGAACGGGTAGCGGATGTATTGCTGTTGCACTTGCTAAAAACAATATATCTGCAAAGGTATTTGCGTCTGATAACTCTGAAGAAGCGCTAAAAGTTGCCAGAGAAAATGCCGGAATTAATAATACTGATATAATCTTTTTTCATTTCAATATTAACTATCCCGAGACTTCAGATATATTGGGTCTTTATGATATTATTGTAAGTAACCCGCCTTATGTTACCGAATCTGAAAAGAGACAAATGAAAAAAAACGTGCTAAAATATGAACCACATGATGCACTATTTGTTCCCGATAGTGACCCATTGATTTTTTTCAGGGCTATCCTTAAATTTGCTGAGTCAAAACTCCAACCGGGAGGGAATATATTTTTTGAAATAAACGAACGTTTTGGGAAACAAATGATCCGGCTACTGGAAAAATTCAATTATCACCATATTATTCTTCGTAAGGATATCAATAATAAGGACAGGATGATAAAAGGAACAAAAAAATAAAAAAATGTCTGTTGAACAACAAAATAAGCAATACCTGGTCGCACTTGATAAAGCTCAAAATTTTTGCAGTAAACAGGAAACCTGTATTTCCGGAATAAGGAAAAAACTGGATCAATGGGGTATCAATCCTGCGTATCATGAGAAGATACTACAGGATTTGGAGGCTGAAAAATTCATTGATGAAACCAGGTACGCCAGTCTGTTTGTTAAGGAAAAATTCCGGTTTAATCAATGGGGTATAATAAAGATACGCCATGCACTGAAATTAAAGCAAATAACTGAAAATATTATAAACAAAGCCATCAATATTATCCCTGATGATGAATATATCAGAACACTTGAAAAAATTATGATGCTAAAGCTTAGGAATATGAAAGCAGGGAATAAATTTGAACAAAAGGGAAAACTTTACCGCCATGCTGCAAGTAAAGGTTATGAAAATGATAAGATTATGCAGGTTATTAATAGTATTCTTGGTCAGTAAATTCCATTCCTGGTAAAAAAATAACAATGTAATTAAACTGTAAGGTGCATTTTTCTTAATTTTGTCATTCTGAATCTAAATTTGTAAAAAAACAGACCAAATGATAAATCAGGAACAAGTAAACGAGTTAGCCAAACGCCGGGATGCGTTAAGGAGGCATCTTTGACATTGATAATCTGAGAAAAGAGGTTGCTGAAAAGGAAAAAATTACACAGGCACCTGATTTCTGGAACGACTCTTCTAAAGCGGAAAAACAGCTTAAAGAAATCGCGGGTTTAAAAAGCTGGATTACTGATTATGAGGAGGTTGAAACAGGACATGATGATCTCACTGTACTTTTTGATTTCCATACTGAAGGTGAAGCTACTGATGAAGAGGTTGAAGTACAGTATAAAAAGGTTCTAAGATTTATTGAAAACCTGGAATTGAAAAACATGCTCCGGAAAGAAGAAGATAAACTGGGAGCAATAGTAAAAATAAATCCCGGGGCAGGTGGAACTGAAGGACTGGATTGGGCAGAGATGCTTATGCGTATGTATATACGCTGGGGCGAACGGAATAAATACAAGGTTAAGGAGCTATATTATCTGCCTGGAGATGAGGCAGGGGTAAAAACAGTGACGCTGGAATTTGTAGGCGATTTTGCCTATGGGTACCTGAAAAGTGAAAGCGGGGTGCATCGGCTTGTAAGAATTTCGCCCTTTAATGCCCAGGGGAAACGACAAACCACTTTTGCTTCTGTTTTCGTTTCTCCCGCAGTTGATGATGATATCGAGATTGAGATTAATCCGGGTGATATTACATGGGAAACATTCAGGGCAAGCGGAGCAGGAGGTCAGAATGTAAATAAAGTTGAAACGGCTGTTCGTTTACGACACCAACCTTCTGGTATTGTGGTTGAAAACCAGGAAACGCGGTCACAACAAACAAACAAAGATAATGCTTTACGACTTCTGAAATCACATCTGTATGAACTGGAACTGAGAAAAAGACAGGAAGAAAAAGCAAAAATCGAAGGTGCGAAGAAGAAAATCGAATGGGGTTCACAGATCAGAAGTTATGTGTTGCATCCCTATAAAATGGTTAAGGACCTGAGAACATCATACGAAACATCTGATGTGCAAGGAGTTCTTGATGGTGATCTGAATGAATTAATAAAAACTTATCTGATGGAATTTGGAGGAAAGATTTAGTTTGTATGAGAACCTGCAATCTATTCTGTATTTAACCCTGCATACAGGCGGATAGGAATTATACCTTGTTAGAAAACATATTATTAATAATGATTATTTCCTATTTTAGTGATCTTATTATTTACAGTAATCTGATTAAATAACTTATTATTCATTAATACTCAAAAGGATAAATTATGGAATACCGCATCGAAAAAGACACAATGGGTGAAGTTAAAGTCCCTGCTGATAAGTACTGGGGAGCTCAAACCCAAAGATCGAAAGACAATTTTAAAATTGGTATAGGCACCATGCCGGATGAAATTATATGGGCATTCGGTGTTTTGAAAAAGGCTGCTGCAATGACCAATATGGAACTTGGTAAGTTGTCTGAAGAAAAAGCTGAAATCATTACCAGGGTTTGTGATGAGGTAATGGATGGAAAATTAGATGAACATTTCCCATTGGTAGTTTGGCAAACCGGATCAGGAACCCAGTCCAACATGAATGCTAACGAAGTGATTGCTAATCGTGCACATGTGCTACTTGGTGGAGAACTTGGTAAAGGAGACCGTTTTATACACCCTAATGATGACGTGAATAAATCACAGTCATCCAATGACACATTTCCCACGGCAATGCATATTGCTGCTTATAAAAAGATTGTTGAAGTAACTATACCCGGTATTAAAAAGTTAAAGGATGCTCTGGCAAAGAAATCGGAAGAATTTAAAGATATTATTAAAACAGGCAGAACTCACCTGATGGATGCTACTCCCTTAACTTTGGGGCAGGAATTTTCTGCATATGTGTATCAATTGGAACTTGGACTTAATTCCATAAATTGTATCCTTGAGAATGTTTTAAGACTGGCACTGGGAGGAACCGCTGTTGGAACAGGACTTAATGCCCCTAAAGGATTTGATGTGTTAGCTGCTAAAAAAATTGCTGAAATTACCGGTTATCCATTCGTAACATCACCTAATAAATTTGCTTGTTTGGCTGCTCATTGTCCTATTGTTGAAACATCCGGAGCATTGAAAAATATTGCTGTAAGCATTATGAAAATTGCAAACGACACAAGATTTTTAGGATCAGGACCGCGATGTGGAATTGGAGAAATCAATCTTCCTGCTAATGAACCAGGTTCTTCTATAATGCCAGGAAAAGTAAATCCTACGCAAAATGAGGCCATTACAATGGTCTGCTGCCAGGTAGTTGGGAATGATACAGCCGTAAATATAGCCGGAATGCAGGGACATTTTCAACTTAACGTATTTAAACCGGTAATGATTCATAACCTTCTCGAATCTGCGACATTATTAGGAGATGCATGTGTTTCATTTTGTGATAATTGTGTTGTGGGTATTACACCAAACTTAGCAAACATCAAAAAGCATCTTGAAAATTCTCTGATGCTGGTTACTGCACTTAACACGCATATCGGTTATGAAAATTCAGCAAAAATTGCAAAAAAAGCTCATACTGAAGGAACAACACTTAAAGAAGCCGCTCTTGAACTTGGATTGGTTACTGAAGAGCAATTTGATGAATGGGTAGATCCGCGGAAAATGATAGGTTCGCTTGATTAATTAACTTAAGTTTCTGGCTTGCCACGTGAAATACGACGTTTACCCTGTGAAATTTGAGGCACGAAAATATTTCACCAGGGAAGGAGCATATTTCACTGTGGTTACTGGTTGCCTGAAAAAAATTCTTATTTTTGGTAAGTGAATTCATGCATTTTAACTATTGTATTTAAAATATTGCCATGAGAATTAAAGCATTCTTTTTTATATTCCTTATCACAACCGCTTGCTATGCTCAGAAAAGTTTTATGAGCCTGACCATGGGATCATCAATTCCGGTTGGTAGTTTTTCGGAATCAGAGGATATTTATTCAGATGGATTTGCCGGTTCAAACTTTGTTATCAACTTTGACGGCACTTATTTCTTTATGCCTGTTATTGGAGTGGGAGGTACCTTTTCTTTCGGATCAAGCTACGGTGGTGGAGAATCACTTGAGAATGCATTGTATGATGACGTACTTGAAAAATTTCCGATCCTTAGTGTACCAACCGACCCGGAATATAATTTCGATGCCGGTAAGTGGAATTATGTAAATCTTATGGCAGGACCCCAGATTTCTATTCCTCTCAACAATATGAATATTGATTTTAAAGCCCTGGGAGGATTAAGTTTTATCTTTGTTCCTTCCCGGGATATGAACATTGAGCTGGATAATGGTGAATTTAAAAGTTCTACAAAAGGTGATGAACTAAATCTCGGATATATTCTTGGAACCGGGGTAAGATTTGGCGTTGGAAGAGGAACAGGGATCAGGTTAGGACTTGATTATTATCATAGTGAACCGGCACTTGTTAAGAAAAACAGCTACACAGATAATAATATTTCATACGATCTCCAGGATGAACAGTTCGAAGTATCAATAAACTCTTTGCATCTGGCACTTGGGATTGCCTACAATTTTTAAACCATTCCTGTAAAATCAGTCCACAGTCGGCAGATTCAACAGTTCAGAGTACATAAAGCAACAAACCTAATAAAATGATTTTTTATTACCATCATGGCATGCCATCTTGACTTGTTATCCTGGATTGCCGTCTGCTTTAGCTGACGGCAATTCATTTTTACAGTAAAAACAGATGACAAACCGGTAGTCCGCAATCGGCAAAGTATAACAAAAGCATTCCATTTTGCCTTGCATTATTTCTATTACTTAAATAGAATGATAAAAATCATTAGATGATTCATCTAAAAAACCGTTAATTTTGCATCGAAAAAAATATTATTATGTCAGGAACAAAAGGCAATGATTTGTTTAAAGATTTTCCGGTAGTTTCAATAGAGGAATGGGAAGAGAAAATCAAACAGGACCTGAAAGGGGTTGATTACGAAAAAAAACTTGTCTGGAAGTCTCCTGAGGGTATTAGTGTTAAGCCATATTATCGCTCTGAACACCTTGAACAACTTGGTTATCTGAACTCTCATCCGGGAGAATTTCCTTATACAAGAGGATATAGTAAGTATGGAAATAAATGGGATATCCGTGAGGATATTCTTGTAAAGCAGCCTGAAGAAGCAAGCCACAAGGCGCTTCGGGTATTGGAAAATGGAGCAACAGCGCTGGGATTTATTATAAAAAAGGGTGTAGTAAAAACTCCGGATGATCTTGAAACACTGCTGGATGGAATAGATCTGGAAAAAACGGGCATCAATTTCCTTTCCGGAACAGAAACCCCAAAGATTATTTCCCTATTAGCAGATATAATAAGAAAAAAAAACGTAGATCCCGGTAAAGTTTGCGGTTCTGTAAATCACGACCCCATCGGTTATCTGACAATGAATGGCAAATACATCATTGATAAGGAACAGGATTTTGATAATGCCGCCGGACTTATTAAAAACCACGGTAAAAAACTTACTGCTTTCCGGTTGATTGGTGTAAACGGGATAAATTTTTGTAATGCCGGTGCTTCAGCAGTAATGGAACTGGCATTTAGTCTTGCTACAGGAAATGAATACCTTTCAATATTTACCGGAATGGGACTGCCGGTTGATCTGGTTGCTCAAAATATACAGTTTAACCTGGGTTCGGGGTCCAACTATTTTATGGAAATTGCCAAACTGCGGGCTGCAAGAATGCTTTGGGCCAGGATAGTACAAGCCTGGGAGCCAAAATCGGAAGATAGTTTAAAAACTTACATCCACTCTGAAACATCTGACTTTAATAAAACGATTTATGATCCCTATGTGAATATGTTACGGGCAACTACTGAGGCAATGGCTTCAGCAATTGGGGGCACCAATTCGTTATATGTAAAATCGTTTGACCGGAGTTTCAGGGATCCTTCAGATTTTTCAGAAAGGATAGCACGTAACACACAGATAATACTTAAGAATGAGGCATATTTTGATAAGGTAACTGATCCGTCAGCAGGTTCATATTATATTGAATCATTAACAGATTCACTAGCATCAGAAACATGGAAACTATTTCAGCAAATAGAAAAAGCCGGAGGATACATTGTTGCATTTGAGAACGGATTTATACAGGAACAAATTGAAGAATTATGCAGGAATCGGATCATGAATCTGGCACAACGGAAAGAGGTGCTGGTTGGAACTAACCAGTATGTTAATACCCGGGAATCTGCAATTGAAAATGTAGAGGTTGGGGAAAGTAGAGGGAGTATTAAACTTCCGGATAACCTGGTAGCTAAGCCACTGAAAAAATTCCGTGTTGCTGAAGTATTCGAAGAATTACGAATGAACACTGAGAAATATAAAGGTAAAACCCCGGAAGTATTCCTTTTTACATACGGGGATAAGAAAATGAGAAAAGCCCGGGCTGCTTTTGCCACAAACCTGTTTGCCATTGCCGGTTTTAATATTGTTGATAATACAGGTTTTGAGACAACAGAAGAAGGATTGAATGCAGTAAAGAAGAGAAATCCTGAAATTGTTGTTTTATGCAGTTCGGATGAGGAATATCCCGAAATTGCAGACACAATCTATCAGAGTTTAAGTGGTAAGACAATTCTGGTAATTGCAGGATATCCGAAAAAATCAATTGATAACCTGAAAGAAACCGGGTATAAACATTTTATACATATTAAAACAGATGTGCCGGATGTATTAAGAGAATTTCAGCGTGAATTAAAAATTGTTTAATAACCAGCATATTAATTTACAAATATGAAACCAAATTTTTTAAAAATAGAGTTTAAAGAATTCGGGAAATCATCTGTTAACGATGCCGCGTGGGAGAAACAGCATCAAATATCATCAGATTGGCAGACATCTGAAAAGATACCGGTAAAGCCGGTATATACACGAAAGGACATAGATGAACTGGAACATCTTGATTTTGCCGCGGGATTACCACCTTTTCTCCGGGGACCTTATTCTACAATGTATGTTACGCGTCCATGGACTATACGTCAGTATGCCGGTTTTTCAACTGCCGAAGAATCCAATGCATTTTACCGGCGAAATCTGGCTGCCGGTCAGAAAGGATTGTCCGTAGCATTCGACCTGCCTACTCATCGGGGTTATGATTCTGATCATGAAAGAGTTGTCGGGGATGTAGGGAAGGCAGGAGTTGCCATTGATTCTGTACTTGACATGAAAGTGCTTTTCGACCAGATACCACTGGATCAAATGTCTGTATCCATGACAATGAACGGAGCGGTTTTGCCGGTAATGGCATTTTATATAGTTGCTGCTTTGGAACAAGGGGTAAAGCTTAACCAACTCACGGGAACAATTCAGAATGATATACTCAAGGAGTTTATGGTTCGCAATACCTATATATATCCTCCTGAAATGTCTATGCGGATTATTGCTGATATATTTGAGTATTCTTCTAAAAATATGCCGCATTTCAATTCTATTAGTGTCTCGGGGTATCATATGCAGGAAGCGGGTGCTACGGCTGATATTGAACTGGCATACACACTGGCTGATGGTTTGGAGTATTTAAGAACAGGTATCAGGGCAGGCATGGATATTGACTCTTTTGCTCCCCGGATATCCTTTTTCTGGGGTATAGGAATGAACCATTTTATGGAAATTGCAAAAATGCGCGCTGCACGGATGTTATGGGCAAAAATTGTAAAACAATTCAACCCCGGGAATCCAAAATCCATGGCACTGAGAACCCATTGCCAGACCTCGGGCTGGAGTCTTACAGAGCAGGATCCGTTCAATAATGTTGCACGCACCTGCGTTGAAGCTATGGGTGCTGCCCTGGGACATACCCAGTCACTGCATACAAATGCACTGGATGAAGCGATTGCCTTGCCAACAGATTTTTCAGCGAGAATTGCCCGTAACACGCAAATTTATATTCAGGAAGAGACACAGATTACCCGTAGTGTTGATCCATGGGGAGGGTCATATTATGTTGAAAATCTTACAAATGAACTGGCACAAAAAGCATGGAAACTTATTGAAGAAGTTGAAGAACTGGGAGGTATGACTAAAGCTATAGAAACGGGGATCCCGAAAATGCGTATTGAGGAAGCAGCAGCCAGAAAGCAGGCAAGAATAGATGCCGGGAAAGATGTTATTGTTGGCACCAATAAATACAGGCTTGATAAAGAAGATCCCATTGAAATTCTGGAAGTAGATAATGCTTTAGTAAGGAAATCGCAGATTAACAGGCTCAGAGAACTTAAAGAAAACAGGGATGAGGCAGAAGTTATTAAAGCGCTTGATGCAATAACTGCATCGTGCAATTCCGGCAAAGCAAATTTGCTTGAATTATCGGTTGATGCAGCGAAAAAAAGAGCTACCTTGGGAGAAATATCAATGGCTATAGAAAAAGCTGCCGGTAGATATAAAGCTGTAATACGTTCAATTTCAGGAATATATTCATCAGAATCAATGGAAGACAAAATGTACAAAAAAGCCAGGGCGCTTGCCGGAAAATTTGCTCAGCTCGAAGGCCGTCAACCCAGGATAATGATTGCAAAGATGGGACAGGACGGACATGACCGTGGTGCAAAAGTAGTTTCAACAGGATATGCTGATATCGGATTTGATGTGGATATTGGTCCCCTGTTCCAAACACCATATGAAGCAGCAAAACAGGCTGTTGAAAATGATGTTCATGTGCTTGGTATTTCAAGTTTGGCCGGAAGCCATAAAACACTCGTTCCCCAGGTAATGGATGAAATGAAAAAACTTGGACGTGAAGATATCCTGGTAGTAGTTGGGGGAGTAATTCCTTCACAGGATTACAAATATCTCTATGATAAAGGAGTTGTCGGGATTTTTGGTCCGGGCACCCCTGTTTCTGATGCTGCCGTGAAACTTTTGGAGATACTGATCAATACGATTGAAGAATAAGAATAATCAGTCGGCCTGAAAATTGCAAAGTACATATTAAATTTTAGGGTCTTCAAATTTTAGGCATTTTAGGCACTTCAAACTTTAGACACTTCTTCAAATTTTATTATCTTTGAATTGTAACAATTAAAAAATAAACATGGAAGAACAAAAAACTTCAGCAGGACAGGGCCTGGGGGTTGCAGGTCTTGTTATCGGTATACTGGCAGTAATTCTGGCATTAATACCGTGTATCGGGCGGATAGCAATTATTCCCGGCGTAATAGCCCTGGCTTTGAGCTTAGTGGCTTTTTCACAGGCAAACAAAGGTAATGGTGGTAAGGGTGTAATAATTGGTGCATTGGTTGTATCCATTATTGCTATAAGTGTCGGAATTATTCAAATAGTTTTCTTTGCCGCTGTTTCAACTGAGGGTGGTAATATCAAGAACAAGATTGAAAAAGTTGCAAAAAAATTCGGGGATGAGTTTGAAGGTGAATATGGGAAAGATTTTGAAGAAGCAATGGAAGATATAGAAAAGTCAATGGATGAAATTGGTGACGATCTGGAAGAAACAATGGATAAACTTGAAGAAGATATAGAAGAAATTGACGACCGGACAAAAGAATTGAGCGACGAGGAAAAAGCAGGCAAAATGGGGAAAGCTGCCGGGAAAGCAGTGAAAGAGTTTGTGAAGGAAATGAAAGATACTACAGATATTAAGTAGTATCAATGAAAACATTTCCCGGTTGGCATGATGCCTACCACAGGATAAATATAATCTTTGCCGGAGTAATTGTGATGATATTCATTTACTCCGGTTTTTTTTCTCCACAGGAGGACCACTATCCTGTCAGATGTGTACATAAGGAAATTCTTGGAAAACCCTGTCCTTCCTGCGGATTGTCACACAGCTTTTCTGAGATTGTAAGAGGAAATTTTGAGAAAGCACGGGAATGGAATCACAATGGCTTTCTTATATTCTTTTTTTTCTTTATTCAACTATTTCTTAGGATCCTGGCATCATTTGTATATGCCCGAAAATTAATACCTGTAAGATGGATAATTGGTATTGATATTACTGTTTCGGTATTAATGTTTCTCTACTGCTTCAGGTATTTGATTATGTTTCTATTTACCTAAAGAATAACGTTATTAATAACGGCATTAATTACGTTATTAATAACGTTATTCTTTGTTCTATTAAAAAGCATAGTAAACGTTTAACTTATAACCTTATTAACACTGCATCACAATATAATTTACAGAATCAACTCTTACCGAAGTACTCTTCAAGGGTAAAAGTCTCTTTAGCCCGGTATCCCTTTTTGGTCTTTTTTATTGTACAGCATTCATTATAAGCATCGTGTTCCAGGAACAGTATATAATCGTTTTCATAAGCTTCTTTTAGAAATTGTTCCTTTTCTTTAAGTGTTATAAGTGGTTGTACATCATAACTCATATTCCAGGCAAGATTGATATGAGCACTTGACGGGATCAGATCAGCCATATAGACTACAGTTTTCCCCTGATAGCTGATAAACGGTATTATCTGTCCTTCAGTGTGACCATTATATAACCTGACACTGAAACCCGGATACAATTCGATATTATCTTCAATGAATTTTAATTGACCACTTTCCTGCATTGGAAGTATATTTTCTTCCAGGTAAGCAGTTGCTTCCCTTTTATTAGGATTCATTGCCCATTCCCATTGTTGTCTACTTATCCAATAGGTTGCATTCGGGAATACCATTTCAAACCCGGTCCCGGAACTACTATTTCTTACTCCACCACCACAATGATCATAATGAAGGTGGGAAATAACCATATCTGTAATATCTTCCGGTTGATATCCGTACTTTTTTAAAGCACCTTCCAAACCAAAACCACCATGTAATTGAACAAAACTGAAAAATTTTTCATCCTGCTTGTCACCATAACCGTTATCAACCATTATTCGTTGTTTTCCGTTATCAAATACGAGAGAACGAAGAGCCCAACTGCAATAATTATTTTCATCACAAGGATATTGCTTTTGCCACAGAATTTTAGGAACAACTCCAAACATAGCACCACCGTCAAGCTTGAAGTTTGAAATATGCAC
>JAUXED010000083.1 GCA_030618105.1 Bacteroidota bacterium
TATTGGGGGTACGGATAATTTGTAAAAACTATTATTTTTATAGGTAAACTTTTTTTATTTATCTTTTTGAGAACTTCGAGCCCGCCTCCGCCGGGCATTCTAATATCCAGTATAACAATATCCGGAATAGTTTCAGAAATAAGCTTAATCGTTTCAACAGAATTTTCAGCTTCGATAAAGTCTTCAATTTTAAGAATGTCGGACAATAATTCTTTTAACCTTTCCCGTATCAGGAAAGAATCATCTGCAATTAGAATTTTCATACTTTTTTTTTTAAAACCAAAATTTAACGAAATCTCTGAAAACTGTTTGTAGGGATTTTTCTGATTTTGTTGTGGGAATTTAAGGAAGAGCTTTGTAGGTGTTTGTCCTACTATTTACTATTTACTACTTACTTCTTCTCACTTCATCCTTCCTAAGTGGCAGGGTTACAACCACTGTCGTTCCCTTACCTTTCTTTCCGGTAATCTTCATCTCTCCATTAAATGATATAGCGCGTTCCTGAATACCGATCAGTCCATACGATCCGGGATCGGCGATCTTTTCGGGTGCAATACCGATCCCGTTATCTGAAATCCTGAGTGCCAGAATATTTTTGTCTTTTTTAAGAATTGCCTTTACACTGGAAGCCCTGGCATGACGTGCGACATTTGTCAGGGTTTCCTGGAAAATTCTGTAAACTGCTGTTGTTCTGTCCGGGTCAACCTCTATATTCCGCGGTGTAATATCAAGCCTGCATTGAATCCCGGTTCTCTTCTCAAATTCATTAAAAAACCATTCCATAGCAGCCTGAAGTCCAAGATCATCAAGTATTCCGGGTCGGAGTTCCGAAGATATCCTTTTCACCGCCTCAATGGTGACATCGGCAAGATCTGACATGGCTTGTAATTTCTCAGTAAGGGGTTCTCCTGATATTCGATTTTTTATCCATACAATATCCATTTTCAATGCTGTTGTCAACTGACCCAGTTCATCGTGCATTTCCCTGGCAATATTTGTTCTTTCCTGTTCTCTGATAGATTGCAAATGTCGCGCCAGATCCCTTAATTTTTTCGCGGATGCTTCAGCTTTTTCCTCCGCCTTTTTACGCCTTGAAATATCCCTTGCAATGCCAAGCACAAGTTTTTTATCTTTTATCGTTACCGGGTGTGTAAGGAGTTCAATGACAACTTTTCGATTATTCTTTCCTCTAAAAATAAATTCATCCGGTCCGGTAGGTTCTCCCAGTATGTTTATCGCTAACAATTTTAATGCTTTTCTAAATTGGTTCTTGCTAAGTATTTTTGTTTCGAAATAAGTCTTTCCTATCAGTTCTTCCCTTTTATAACCGGTTAATTGTTCAGCAGCCCTATTCCCATCAATAAATATTCCTTTCAAATCGTTTAATAAATAAGCATCCGGGGCATATTCGAACAGAATCCTGAATCGTTCTTCTGATTTTTTTAAGGATATTTCCGTTTCTTTCCTTTCGGTCATCTCGCGAGAAAGGTCTTCCATCAGGTTAAAAGAAGCTTCCTGGCTTTTCTGGAGTTGTTCATAGGATGCCTCTAATTCCTTCAACCGTTTTTTCTCCAGTTTGGAGATCTCTTTAGTTTTTTCTTCTGCCTGCTTGCGTTCAAAAATAGTTGAAATAATATTTGCAATTGTTTTTATAAGCTCAATTTCACTATTATCCCAAATTCTGTGTTTTTCACATTCATCAAAACCCAGAAACCCAAAGAATTTATTTCTAACATAAATTGGCAGGACAAGAATTGATTTAATTTTTTGTGGTTCAAGAATATCTAACAGATCCTGTGGTAATTCTGATATATTAGTGGAAAAAACCATTCCTTTCTCAATTAATATCTTTTTCCATGATGGGACTATTGTATATGGAATTTCCTGTAGATTGTCTATTTGAGGTTCAATGTTTTTGTTACACCATTCATAGGTGTTTTTTGTATATCCACCTTTATTAAAATCTTCAAAAATATAAACTCTACTAACTTTTGTGTATTCACCGATTAAGCGGAGAATATTATTCATGTTCTTTTCAAATTTTCTCAGTTTCGTGAATAAGTAAGAAACTTCAGTTAGGAATCTCTGTTGTTGTAAACTCCTCTCAAGCGCTTCCCCTGCCTGCTTACGCTCGTTTTCAATATCTTCAACCTCCCTGACATGTTTTTGCAGCACTTCCATTTCTTTAATTAACCGATTTTTCTTTTTATTCTTTTGAGGGTTCATAAAAATTTTTCTATAACAGTTAGGTGGTTGCAGATTACGGGTTACGGGTTAATTAAACATTTTAGCATTTAATCATTTACTACTTACTTCTTCGATCTATTCCACCAGTCCTTCCTTGAGTGCATATCTGATCAGCTCTGTGTTGCTTTTCATATTCATTTTTTCAAGTATTCTGCTCCGGTACGTACTTACGGTTTTTTCGCTAATGAATAATTCGCCGGCTATCTGTTTAACATTCTTTCCCTCTGCAATCTTACATAACACCTCGTATTCCCTGTTGGATAAATGGTAATGAAGTGGGGCATCAGAATCGGATTGGATTACTTCAGACATTTTTTCAGCCAGGGTTGAAGTAATATATTTTCCACCGTTAAGAATTCTTTGTACAGCCTTCACTAATTCAAGCGGAGCACTATCTTTGGTAAGGTAACCCGAGGCACCGGATTTCAATGCCCGCATAGCATATTGCTCTTCAGAATGCATACTGACGATCAGTACCGGAATATAAGCCTTTGATTTTTTTATATCCAACAAAATATCCAGGCCACTTCTCCCCGGCATGGTTATATCAAGAATTATTATATCAAACTCGTTATCAGCTAATTGCCGCATCAGTTCATTTGCATTACTCACTTCATCAAGTATTTTTTTACCCGGCAGATCAGACAGAATCTGCTTTATGCCCTGGCGGACAATGGGATGATCATCGGCAATCAGGATCCTGATCATTTTTTCTTTTTGTTGAACTTCATGTAGAAGAGGATATGATAACAATATAGCATTATATCAAATATACAACTTTTTGTATGATAATCAAAGTTCAAAGTTACGGATCAATATTTTTCTTCTTAATAACTTTTATCCACAGTGAAATATGCTCCTCCGTCGCATTTCACGTGGCAAGCTTTTTACTTTTTACTTTTATATTTTTACTTTTGTCTTTCCCGCCCGAACGATTGAAGTCGTTCAGTCGGGCGGGTATATTTTCCAAATATGGCAAAACCAGAATTACTCCTTCCGGTTGGGAACACTGAATCATTTTTTGCTGCCGCGGAAAGTGGCGCTGATGCAGTGTACCTGGGACTCCGGCAATTTAATGCAAGGAATCGTGCGGATAATTTTACTCACGGTCAGTTTCTGGCTTTGCTTCATGAAGCGAAAAGACGGAATATTAAGGTATATCTCACCCTTAATACCGTCATCAAAAACCGGGAATTGCCTGAATTACTGGATATTCTGCATTTTCTTTCGGGAACAACCGTTTCTGCACTTATCATACAGGACTGGGGTATTTACTACCTTGTAAAAAAGCATTTCCCAAATCTTATCCTGCATGCAAGCACCCAGATGGGATTTCATAACTCAGCCGGAACATCATTTGCCAGGAAAGTTGGTTTTGAGAGGGTTATACTTGCCAGGGAGTTAACAATGTCTGAACTGCAATCTATCAGCACCCATGATCATATCCATTTGGAGATGTTTGTTCATGGTGCTTTATGCTACTCATTTTCAGGCATGTGCCTGTTCTCAAGTTATATAGGAGGTATGGGTGCCAATCGCGGATTCTGCACACAACCCTGCCGCAGAGTATTTGTAGTAAATAATGAGAAGAAGTATCTTTTTAGTTTGAAAGACAATGAATTAATAAATCATATTCCTGAATTGATTAAAGCCGGGATCACCTCTTTCAAGGTTGAAGGACGGATGAAATCTGCAGAGTATGTTTACCGTGTTGCAAAAGCATATAGAATGGTGATTGATGATCCTGAAAAAATAGAAGAAGCAGGCAAATTACTTCAATACGATATGGGGCGGCAGAAAACAAGCTATTTTGCCGGTGGGGATATTAATGATGCGCTAAGCGGTCATCCTGATACCGGACTTTTTATCGGAACGGTCAGGGAAAGCTCCTCTGCTGCTATCAAAGTGGAAACCTCTCACCCACTCGAAACCGGCAACCGGATCCGGATTCACAGCAGTATAACGGATGAGAGGAAAGTGCTGAAAATCAAAAATGTTCAGGTGGAAGGGAACAACATATTTATTATAAAAAGTTCATTCCAGGGAGTTCGCAAGAGTGACAAGATTTTCCTGGCAGGTTTAAGAGACAGAAAATTTCCAAATAAATTTGACACAAAAGACAAGCCGGTAACAGTCAGGATGCCTGAAGATACCAAAAGAGCGATACTGAACCAGACAGGAAAACTATCAAAACCGGGAAAGGAACAAATCTTCCTGCGTATCAGGGATTTGAAATGGTTGCGGAAAATCGAATTTCGTGAGATTGAAGGACTTATCATTAATCTGTCTAAAGGAGACTGGGAAAAACTGGACAGGTCTGCCAATTTCCTGAAGAAAAACGCGGGAAAGATATGGATCGAACTCCCCTCTTTTATTCCGGAAAAAGAGATTTCTTACTATCAAACCCTTACACACGACATGTTGAAGCATGGCTTTAATCAGTTTATGCTTAGTCATCTCTCACAGAGAGTTATTGTTCCTGCTAGCTCACTCTGTTCAACAAACGAAAATGTATATACCTTTAACAATGCTGCCATCATGTTTCTAAATGAACAAAACATTAAGAATTACATTTATCCGTTTGAGAACGACTTTGAAAACCTGGATAATCTTAAACAACGCGATGGTATAGTACCTGTATATTTCTATCCCCGCCTTTTCTACAGCCGTATGCCTGTAAATATTGATACACAGGGTGATAAAGATTTCATAGATGACCGGGGTGAAAATTTCCGCAGGTTTGTTTGTAACGGAATAACCATCATTGTACCAAGGGATCCTGTCTCCCTGCTGCAATACAAGAATAAACTTACCTCAAAAGGATTCAGAAACTTCCTGATTGACCTGAGCTTTGAAAAACCATCAGGAAATATCCTTCAGAAGCTGATCAAACGGCTCAAACGCTCTGAGCAGGTGCAACCTTCAACGAACTTTAATTTTGTAAAAGGGTTAAAGTGAAGCAAAATCCTTTTTCAACCAATAAAATCCGGATAAAACTTCACCTCATTTACTCTTCTTCTTCACTCTTCGACTCACCTACTCACCTTACTTATTACTACTCTTGTTATAAAAAAAACCGGGGCAGAAATACCCCGGATACAATTAAATATTTATCAGCATTATTAAAAAGCAATCTGCCTTATTATCTGGAATTTAGAAAGTTTTTCCTTCAACATCTTTTTCAAAGAATGACATATCAATCCATGCAAGCATAACGATCTTCCACTCCCCTTTTTTCTTCTCCATAAACCGTATTTCCTTGGAGTGAGTATCCATCGGTTCACCATTCATCTTAAAGTGCATTGTCTGATTAAAATAGACCATGGCATTATTCCCGCTGATGTTAATATTCCAGTTTGACTTTTCAACCACATAATCGGTATAAGCCGACCAGTCAGACTTGCTACTGGCTCTAAAATGTTTCGTAATATCCTTAAATCCAATTATTTCCTTATACCCCAGGCTTCCTACCGAAAGGTATATAGTTTTCTCATCCTGGGAAAAAACACTTAATACTCCCACAAGATCCTGTTTCAGATATGCAGAAGTTTCATAAATGAGGACTTTCTTAATGGCAGCTTTTTCGGCATCAATATCAACTGATTTTTTAGAGCATCCTGAAATAGCAAATAACATTGCAATAAAAACAAATAAAACAGACTTTTTCATAACTTGGGGTTTTATCAAATTCATTATTAGTGATTTATATAGTGTAAACCTCTCGGCTTCAATATACTTTTTCCTATATATGCACAATATAAAAACATTTGTTTACAAATTACACAAATCTCAGGGATAAATCAAATAATTGGAAAATAATTTTTAAAAAAAAGGCTATGAAGAAGGCTAAGGCTTCCACCTTCGCCAAGGCTACGGTGGACAAAGAAGGCTGAGGCTAAGGCGCAGCCGAAGCACTTGACACGACTGAAGGGACTATTTTCAACCCTTCTCAGGCATTTTTACAAACAAAGGTGATTACACATATGTAAACGGTGATTTGTTCTTATATGGACTTATTTCGCCCTAAAACGAAAGTATTTACAGTTGTCCGGGGATTTTCAATGCACCAACAAGGTCATTAACATCTGTAATATCCTTTTTAACAAGATAATCTTCGATACCATTTATCACTTTAACTGTAACACGGGGATCAATAAAATTAGCTGTTCCAATCTGTACAGCAGTTGCACCTGCAAGCATAAATTCAATAGCATCAGTGGCATTCATGATTCCCCCTATCCCGATAACAGGGATTTTCACAGAATTATAGACCTCCCATACCATCCTGAGTGCAACAGGTTTAATAGCCGGTCCGGATAAACCTCCGGTAACCGTTGCCAGTACCGGTTCTTGCGTTTCAGCGTCAATAGCCATACCAAGCAATGTATTAATAAGCGAAACAGCATCAGCGCCGGCGCCTTCAACTGCCCTGGCAAATTCTGATATAGAAGTAACATTAGGAGAAAGCTTAACAATAAGAGTTTTATGATAGACTTTCCTGACAGCTGTTGTTACTTCAATAGCTGAAGGACAGTGTGTTCCGAACATCATCCCTCCTTCTTTAACATTCGGGCAGGATATATTCAGTTCTATGGCAGGTATCTTCTCCAAATCATTTAACTTTTCAGCAACCATCACATATTCTTCGATAGTTGACCCGGAGACATTAACAATGATGTGCGTGTTATAATGCTGTATTTCAGGATAGATGTCACTTATGAAATAATCGATCCCTTTGTTTTGCAGTCCCACTGAATTAAGCATCCCTGAGGAAGTCTCTACCATCCGGGGAGAAGGATTTCCCTCACGTTTGCTACCGGTTATACCTTTTACAAAAATAGCTCCCAGCTTCCCTAAATCAATAAAATCCTCATATTCCGTACCATAGCCAAAACAGCCCGATGCGGCAGCAACGGGATTTTTTAAATGTAAATCACCGATATGAACGCTTATATCTGCCATATCAACTCCTTTGTATTAAAAACCGGACCATCAGTACAAACATGTAAAATTCCATGAACTGTTTCCTGTGCACAACACAAACAGGCGCCAAATCCGCACGCCATAGTGTTTTCAAGAGAAGCTTCACAAGGAATATCTTTTTTTTCAGCCCATAAAGCAACAGCTTTCATCATAACATCCGGTCCGCATGTATAAACCATACTGATATCGCCGGTTACCTTACGCAGAAAAGAATGTTGTGTAACAAGTCCTTTTTCACCTGTACTTCCATCATCCGTGGCAATATGGACTTTCCCAAACCCGGTAAAAAGATCAATATCAACAAGCAATCCGTAATTACGGAACCCAAAAAGGAAAACAGGCTCTTTTTTTTGTTCCTTCAACCATCGGCCAAGCAGCATAAGAGGAGCAACACCAACGCCACCTCCTATTAAAAGAGCCTTTTCGCCATCAGGTAAGGAGAATGAATTACCAAGCGGGTAGATGAGGTTCAGAATTTCTCCCTTTTTCAATTCAGAGAGGATCCTTGTCCCTTCACCAACTATCTGTATCAGGAGGTACAGGATGTTTTTCTTATAATCCACATCATAAACTGAAAATGGACGCCTGAGAAAGGTATTCGGAGCATTATCCACTCTTACCTGAACAAACTGACCCGGTTTTATTTCAGGTAATTGCCGGTTACCGGAAAGTGATAAAACAAAATATTCTTCATTAACCCTCCGGTTAGCTATTATTTGAAAATCGTGGATCTGTTTTTTCATTTCAACCACAAAAGTAAATAAATTCGTAATCACTTTGTGATATTGCAGAAAAGTATTTAAAAAGTGATGAGATGTTTATAAGTTGAGGAGTTTAAGATTAAAAGTCCCTAGTTACTGGTTTCTGGTTGCTGGAAAGAAACTTAGATTATAGCTCCTGTTATATGGGACATACTCCCATATAGAAAATGTTTTCGTTACTTCCTTAGCTGGGTTTGTTGAGAATTTATAAATGCCGGCTTAAGATGTCAGAAATCCAGACAATAATCCAGTGGAAGTGCTTCAGATTCTTTCTCAAACGCCCAGTAACCATAGAACATTGTACTTAACGGATCATTCAGATAGCCCAAAATATTAAACGATACTTCTGTTTTCAATAATCTGATCCACGATTGCTGAAAAGATTTTATCCGATACCTGGGACCATATATTGCTCTATATGTATATCCTTCAGGTTCTTTTGTATAAACTACATGTAAATAATTGTTAAACCAAAATCTTCTTTCATTATTATTACTGCCAGGAAAAACATGAATCTCCGATTCCAAAGAATCCGGGTCATGTCCTAAGAAATAATCAACCTCCTCCCTACTATTAACAGGAGATATTGAATTACTGGATATTATTACAAATCCTTCTTCCACAAATGAATTATAAACCAGTGCCTTTAAAAAATGCTGCATAGATCCTTTGTAGGCAGTTTCCCTGTTCTTCTTCCAAAGTTCTCCTTGTACTTCGTTTTCTGGTTTCATTGGTATGAATTGCTTTCTACACAAATATGTACAGCTTTTGTATTTGTGCAATTCGAATTTTTCCAGAACATAGTTGATGGTATATCCCAATCCATTGTTCTCAATAACAAGAATCTCCCTTGCTTTTGCTGTTAAGACTCTGGTTTCCTTATCGTAATGAAAAATAAGCGCTTTCGGATTGATGATTTTGCACGAGGAGGCATTCATAGATTCACCAATAAAGTTTTCTTTAAATTTTTTTAAATTTTTTTCCCATTTGTTTTTACTTATTTTATCATGGATAACAACTTCATCAATTTCCAGTTTGGATTGTTTTAGCTGTAAATTCCGGGTAACGGAAGGCTTATTCACATTTAAAGAGATACTGATAAAATCATAACCAACATATGAAGCAACAAGTAAATGCTGACCAAAGGGAACATTTTTAAGCTGGTATTCGCCATTTTTATTGGTAATGGCGCCAATAGTTGTGTTGTCTATGAATACACTGGCATACATAAGTGCATTTCCTTTGGTATCAGTAACTTTACCTGATATGAAGGCTGTTTCTGTTTGCTGAAGGGTTCTAATGCTCAATCTGTTTACCTCAGACGGGTACGGGTAATATCCAGCATCCGGATCTGAGTGCAATGGATTAGCAAAATGGTATAATATTACAAACAAGATTAATTTCATGCACCCAAAATTAATATATTCTCTTGTTTCCCGTACTTATTGTTGGATAAAATGTAACGTTTGGATTATGAATAATATAGCCACTATTTTTTTATTTGGGTACCTCAAAGCAGTAGCTAAATTCGGATTCTCTTCGGAATATTGTGAAAAGTATTTCTAGAATGTGATGAGGTGATGAGGTAATGAGGTAATGAGGTAATGAGGTGATGAGGTAATGAGGTAATGAGGTGATGAGGTAATGAGGTAATGAGGTGATGAGGTGATGAGGTGATGAGGTAATGAGGTAATGAGGTAATGAGGTAATGAGGTGATGAGGTAATGAGGTAATGAGGTGATGAGGTGATGAGGTGATGAGGTAAT
>JAUXED010000054.1 GCA_030618105.1 Bacteroidota bacterium
TTATCAATAATTCTTCTTTCTTTTTTTGTAGGACGACCATCTCCCCTTTTTCTGTAGCCGAATCCTGGTAATTCTTTAACTTTTAACTTGTCAGATTCTTCTTGCGGTGTTAAGTCCTCAAAACATTCTTTAGCAAGTTTTGCTGATTGTCTTTTCAGCGGTAATCCTTTTATCCTGTAGGTGAAGATAACGGGTGGCTTTTTAACATTAATAATTTCATCTAATAAAACATTCCTGGATGGTTTTACAGGCAGATCATCTATAATGATTTTTCCTTTACGACAGGCTGTAGCTGCCATACTGCGAGTTTTATATATTCTTACTGCCCAAAGCCATTTATCAATCCGGACTTTCTTAGTCAAAACTGTTTTTCTTATTATAAAGATTCATGGTGCGTTTAATTCCAATGGTGCCGAAGCTCTGGATAATTTCAACAGACTTATTTACCAGTTTGGCGACCTGTTTTTCTTCCTCATTTGTCCATTTTCCTAGAACATAATTAACCTGGGCTCCCTTGCCAAACTCACTGCCAATACCAAAACGCAGGCGAGCATAATTACTATGTCCCAGAATGGTTGTAATATTATTTAATCCGTTATGACCGGCATCCCCACCGGCAGGTCTTAATCTGAGTGATCCGAAAGGTAATGAGATATCGTCAACTAATACCAAAAGTTTCTCAACAGGTATTTTTTCTTTTTGTAACCAGTAGTTTACGGCTATACCGCTAAGATTAACGTAAGTTGTAGGCTTTATAAGGACAAAAGTACGTCCTTTGTATTTATATTCTCCCCTGAAAGCATATCTTTTATCCTGAAAAGTGATATTATTCAAATCGGAAATAGCATCCGATATTGCATATCCGATATTGTGGCGGGTATTCTGGTATTCATCGCCAAAATTTCCTAACCCTACAATCAGAAATTTCAAAACAGGAAATTATTAGATTATTTAGATTCGCCTTTTTTCTCGCCTTTTTCTTCTGGCTTTTCTTCTTCTTTTTCAGCACCTTCAACTGCTTCTTTATCTTCAACTGCTTCTTCTCCTTCAGCAGGTTCAGCAGCCTCTTTGGCTTCAGCTTCTTTGGCTTCAATATCTTCAATAGCAGTAAGCATAGCTTTTGAGATAACTCTGGCTGAAACTATTGATACAATCATTGACCCTGAAGAATCGAGAAATTCCAATCCTTCAAATTTCAGGTCTTCAATCCTGATTGTATGACCAATATCAAGATCTGTAATATCAATTTCAATATATTCAGGGAAATCTTTAATAAGCCCCCTTGCTTTGATGATTCTTCTTCTTATACGTAGCTTTCCACCGGCTTTCAGACCAATTGATTCACCAACAATCTTTACCGGGAGATTAATGATTACAGGCTGATCGGGATAATATTCTTTAAAATCAGCATGGATAATTCTATCGGTTACCGGATGAAATTGGAGTTCCCTGATAACTGCATCGTGATTATTCCCTTCTATATCAATTTTGAGAAGATATACATTTGATGTATACACAATGTCTTTAAAACTAAGTTCAGGCATAGAAAAATGTATGTTTTCTTTACCTCCATACATTACACAAGGCACTTTTTCTTCCATTCTTAATTTTCTGGAGTATTTTTTACCTGTATCCTTCCTTATAGTACCTTTTAACTCAAATGTTTTCATTTTACTAAATTTTGGTTGTGCTACTCAAGGATAATTTATAATTACTGTTTGCTAAATAATGACAATCCTCCCATCACACGTTAGTAAATAACTGATTTTTTACGGGGTGCAAATATAATAACTTATTGAATAAAACTATTACTTATTGACTGATAATTGTAAACTTTGTTAATTACCTCGGCGAAAACATCAGCTATTGAGATTACTCTAATCTTTTTTGATTCCTGTTTCAGAGGTATAGAATCAGTTACGAGGAGTTCTTTGATAGGTGAGTTTTCAATTTTTTCATAAGCGTCACCAGAGAGAACAGGATGTGTTGCTGCTGCACGGACACTTTTTGCACCTTTGTCTACCATCATCTGTGCAGCTAAAGTGAGAGTCCCGGCAGTATCGACCATATCGTCAACAATAACAATATTTCTATCCTTAACATCACCAATCACCTGTATTTCATCAACATAATTTGCCTTTTTTCTTAATTTGTAACAAATAACCATTTCACATTTCAGAAACCTGGAATAAGCATTTGCCCGTTTAGTTCCACCCATATCCGGTGCTGCAATTGCCAGGTTATCAAGGTTAAGGTCTTTAATATAGGGAACAAAAAGTGATGAGGCAAAGATATGATCAACCGGAACGTTAAAAAATCCCTGGATTTGATCAGCATGAAGATCCATGGTCATTACACGATCAACTCCGGCAGTAGTAAGAAGGTCTGTTACCAGCTTAGCACCGATAGAGACACGTGGTTTGTCTTTCCTGTCCTGACGCGCAAACCCGAAATAGGGAAGGACTGCAACGATATTGTATGCAGAGGCTCTTTTGGCAGCATCAATCATCATTAATAGTTCGAACAAATTATCTATAGGTGGAAAAGTTGATTGAATAATAAAAACATTACATCCTCTTACTGATTCCTCAAATGAGGGTTGAAATTCACCATCGCTGAATTCCATCACAGAGCTTTGTCCCAATTCATTACCGAAGCTTTTAACGATTTTTTCTGCCAGGTAACGTGTGGCTCTGCCTGAAAAAAACTTAAGAGGAGGTTTACCATCCATTGTTTTCGATTTTATTGATCCTTGAAAAGTGTAAAGTTAATAATCTCTCTTTATTTAATGTAACTAATCTGAACTAAAGTTGAGTAGTTGAGTAGTTGAGTAGTTGAGTAGTTGAGTAGTTAAGTAGTTGAGTAAGGTGAGCAGGTTGGGTACTTTAAGCTTTAGGCACGGAGTAGTTACTATTTACTAACTTTTCAAATTTTTGTTAGTTTTTTCAATGAAATCAAGAATTTCATTTTTACCGGGCTTTTTCTTTATTGAAAAATCAAAACTGTTGGGAAGAAATTCCCAATGCTTTAATAGTTCTTTCTCAAAATTTAAAGTATTCTTTTTTAATTCGATTTCGGAAACCTTATCAGTTTTTGTAAAAACTATTACAAAAGGAACCTGGTTATGTCCAAGTAGTTCGATAAACAGAACATCATTTTTTTGCGGCGGATGACGTGAATCAATAAGTACAAACAAGCACATCAAATTCTCCCTTTTCAAAATATAGTTTATTGCTGTTTTATTCCATTGTTTTTTAATATCCTTTGAAACTTTTGCATATCCGTAACCTGGAAGGTCAACAAGATACCAGCTTTCATTTATAAGGAAGTGATTAATAGTCCTTGTTTTTCCCGGAGTTGATGATGTTTTAGCAAGCTTTTTCCTGCCTGTGAGCATATTTATAAGCGACGATTTGCCAACATTTGACCTGCCGGTAAATGCATATTCCGGGTAATCAGGCGGCGGGCACTGATTCAATTTCGCACTACTTTTGATATATTTTGCATCCTTAATGATCATTGTATACTATATGTTTATTTAATTTCTAAACTTCTAAACTTATACACTTATAAACTCTTCATTTCCTCATCCCCTCATCACCTCATCCCCTCATCACCTCATCCCCTCATCACCTCATCACCTCATCACCTCATCACCTCATCACCTCTTCTCCTTATAATTATTCCCTGTCATGGAATAAATACTTCAAGTATTATTGACTCACCCAGGGGTTCAAAGATTACATTATCCAGAGATGCCGGTATCAAAACAGTTTCTCCGGGGTTTACCTGTTCAATATTATTCTTATTATGCATTAATAAGCTGCCTTTCAGGCACATAATGATAATAAATGAATCTATCAGAGAATAGTCTTTTTCTATGGGTTTGTTAAAATCTAAAATGTTTGTATGAAAATATTTACATTCTGCGATAGATACTGATTGATTTTTTGTTTTCTTATAAGGGGTTTTGTAATTTTTATATGCTGAAAAGTCAATTGCATCAAGTGCCAGTTCAGTATGCAATTCCCTGCTGTTACCATCCTTGTTTTTTCTATCCCAGTCATAAATTCTATAAGTGATATCCGAAGTTTGTTGTATCTCGGCAAGGAGTATGCCTTTCCCGGTAGCATGTATCCTTCCTGCAGGAATAAAAAATACCTCTCCGGTCTTAGCTTTTTCAATATTCAGGATTTGATTTAAGTGACCTTCCCGAAAATATTTTTGGTATTGTTCCTTATTAATTTCTTGTTTAAACCCTGTAATTATTTCTGAATCTTTATCAGCCTGAATAATGTACCACATTTCAGTCTTGCCATATGCATTGTGTCGTTTGCGGGCAAGTTCGTCATCCGGATGTACTTGGATAGATAATATTTTGTTGGCATCTATAAACTTAACAAGGAGTGGAAATTCGATTCCGAATTTTTCAAAAACTTTATCTCCAACCAGATCGCCCATATATATCTCAACTAGTTCCTGCAGGTTGTTCCCCGCCAGTTGGCCATTTGAAACAACCGAAATATTATCCTTGACTCCCGAAATTTCCCAGCTCTCACCAATTTTCTTGTCATGAGGCAAGTTTTTCCCCAGGATAGCATTTAATTTGTTACCCCCCCATATCTTTTCTTTAAAAACAGGTTTGAATTTTAACGGGTACAAAAAGTCCATATTAAAGTTTCTTAATTAAATTTGAGTCCGTCTATAAAGTCCAAAAGGTTAAGTAATATAGTAAAAATCACAAATGGCAAGCACCAAAATTCAAATAAATTACAATATTCAAAAATTCAATGATCAAAACAGTTTCGGTCACCCGCCTGCCCAAAGTGCCTTTGGTACGGCGGGCAGGTTTGGTAATTGATATTTGGATATTATTTACTCACAAAATAATTAATTTTCAAAGGTGCTCATGAGATCACTTCGTTAAGTTGTTATTTGTTTTTTGCTATTTGGGATTTACCATTTGGTTCTTTAATTCAAAATTTGTTTAGCTTTAAGGACAGACACAAATTAGTATTTTTAGTAAAGATTTATAAATTTACGGAGTTAAAATTAGAAAAAAAATGTTAATTGTTGGAATTGCCGGTGGCACTGGCTCAGGAAAAACAACTGTTGTAAAGAAGATTATTGAAAAACTTCCGGAAGGTGAGGTAGTTATAATGCCTCAGGATTCATATTATAAGGATAATAGTCATCTTCCTATTGAACAAAGACAGGAGATTAATTTTGATCATCCGGGTTCAATTGAATTCTCATTACTGATCAATCATCTTAAAAAGTTGAAAAATGGTGAAACAATTAATATGCCGATATATTCATACCTTACATGTATAAGAGCCGAGGAAACAGTAAAGTTACAGCCAAAACATGTAGTTATTGTAGAGGGAATAATGATACTTACTGACAAGAAGCTTAGAGAAATGATTGATATAAGGGTATTTGTTGATGCAGATGCAGATGACCGGTTAGCCCGTGTAATTAAAAGAGATATTATTGAGCGTGGACGCTCTGTTGATAAGGTGCTTGAACGTTACGAAAAGACAGTGAAGCCAATGCATCTTCAGTTTATTGAACCATCAAAAAGATTTGCTGATATAATTGTACCACAGGGTGGAGATAATAAGGTTGCTATCAATATTTTAACCTCTATTATTGAGAGGAATCTTTCAAGATCATCCGGTAAGTTGCAGATATAAATGAAAGTAACTTATTAAGTACTTAAAGTGATCTAAAGTGAAGAAATGAGTAAATGATAAAATTTTCCCCATTATGCTTGATAATATACAATTAAGTTCTATCCTGTTTATTGATATTGAAACAGTGCCTTTTTGGTCTGGTTTTGACGAGATGCCTGTCCGCTTTAAGGAACTTTGGGATAAGAAGTCTTCTTTTTTCAGAGAGGAAAATGAATCAGCCAAAGATGTATTTCAAAGAGCAGGAATATATGCTGAGTTTGGTAAAATTATATGTGTGTCGGTGGGTTATCTTCATCAGGATGGGAAAAACAGGAAGATCAGGTTAAAATCCTTCTTTGGTGATGATGAAAAAAAAATGTTAATTGAGTTTTCTGATTTATTAAAAAATTATTCCAGCAGGAATAAACTCCATTTATGCGGACATAATGGAAAAGAATTTGATTTTCCTTACCTGGCGCGCAGAATGCTTATAAATGGGATAAAGCTTCCGGAAGTTTTGGATGTGGCAGGTAAAAAACCATGGGAAGTAAGTTTTATTGATACCATGAATCTCTGGAAGTTTGGAGATTATAAGCATTTTACCAGCCTGGATTTGCTAACCAATGTCTTTGGGATTCCGACTCCGAAAGATCAGATGGATGGCAGTATGGTAGCCGGTGTATATTATAAAGATAATAATCTAAAAGCAATTGTGGAGTATTGTGAAAGAGATGTAGTGGCTGTGGTGCAGCTAATACTGAAATTCAGGGGTGATGAATTAATCCCGTCCGAAAATATTGAGTCAACAACACAATTTGAAGAGAAAAAGTAAAAATTTTAAATTTCGAATTATACTATCAACTGGTTTTATAATTTTCTTAGACTGCACAAGCTGTTGATGATCAGCTCTTTTGGTATGCCATTTTTATTTTCCTCAGATACATTTGAATTGTGTTTTCAAGTCCGAAATAAAGAGCATCTGAAATCAGGGCATGTCCGATTGACACCTCTTTCAGTGAAGGGATTTTTTGAACGAAAAAAGTCAGATTATCCAGGTTCAGGTCATGGCCTGCATTTAACTCCAGTCCTAACTCATTAGCCTTTTCAGCAGCAATGCAGAAAGGTTTAATTGCTTCTTCCCTGTTATTATGGTATTTTGAAGCATATGGTTCGGTATAAAGTTCAATTCTGTTTGTACCGGTATCAATTGCATTCTCAATATTCTGAAGTTTTGTATCAACGAAAATAGATGTTCTGATTCCTTCGTTCTGCAAAATATCAATTACATCCTTTAAAAACGATTTATTTTTTATTGTATCCCACCCGGCGCTGGAAGTAAGTACCTCCGGGGGATCTGGAACTAATGTTACCTGGTGTGGTTTCACCGGTAATATAAGCTGAAGAAATCGATCGGATGGATAGCCTTCAATATTTAACTCAGTTGTGATTAATGGTTTAATATCTTTTATGTCCTGGTAGCGGATATGTCTTTCATCTGGCCTGGGATGAATAGTAATGCCTTGTGCCCCAAAACTTTGACAGTCGGTAGTTGCTTTTAACAGGTCTGGCATGTTCCCTCCCCGGGCATTTCTTAGAGTGGCAATTTTGTTTATGTTTACGCTTAAACGTGTCATAAAATCATTTTTACTTTCGTAATGGATATAATAATTTGTATTTTTAACTACAAAATTAACTGTTTTTTTAATATGTGAATAATGCTGGCTAAAGATTTATTATCTGATGTTGTCCCTGCTTTGAAAACTTCTGATACAGGTTTGCGGGCATTGAGCTGGATGGACATATTCCGGATTTCTCATTTGCCTATTGTAAATAACCAGGAGTTTCTTGGTCTGATTTCTGATACCGATATATATGATCTGAATATGGCTGATGAACCGATTGGTAACCATAAGTTATCCTTATTCAGTCCTTATGTGGTGTATGACCAACATATTTATGATGTGATGAAACTGATAGCTGAGCATCACCTTACGGTTGTGCCGGTTCTGAATGAAAAGAAAGAATATCTGGGATTGATAACGATGAATGAGTTGTTATATCATTTTGCCGAAATGTCTGCTTTAAAAGACCCGGGAGGATTAATTGTACTTGAACTTAATCAAAATGACTATTCATTGACTCACATTGCACAGATAGTTGAAGGTAATGATGCGAAGATTTTGAGCGCTTATGTGTCTTCTCCGGATCAATCCACTAAGCTTGAGGTTACTCTCAAGATTAATCGCACCGACCTGACATCTATTGTTCAAACGCTGAATCGGTATAATTATAATATTAAAGCTTCATATATGGAGGATCAAAATATGGATAGCTTTTATAGCAACCGGTATGAATCATTTATGCGTTTTCTGAATATTTAGTTCTTAAAAGTAAATTTATTAATACATGATTGCAGCTGTATATGGAAGAACATTTGGGAAGAATTTTTATCAGTCTGTCAAGGATTTCTTTGATATCTTACTAAGAGATGGTACAGATATCATTATTTATAAACCTTTTAAACAATTTCTGGAATCCGGTCCTGATTATTCGCCCCGGGTGAAAGGTTTATTCAATTCTCATACCGACCTTCCGGATAATACAGACATGATATTTAGTATTGGAGGTGATGGAACTTTCCTTGAGACGGTTTCTCTGGTGAGGGAGAAAGGGATACCGATCGTGGGTATAAATAGCGGACGTCTCGGATTTCTGGCAACTATCTCACAGGAAAAACTGCTTGACTCTCTGGATGCTATTTTAATTAAGAAATTCTCTATTGAAGAAAGGACATTACTTAAGCTGGACTTTCCGGGAGCAAAAAAGGAAGATTTTAACTATGCTCTGAACGAAGTGTCCATTGAGAAAGCCGGATCAACAATGATCACGATTCATGCTTATGTAAACGGCGAATTTCTCAATTCATATTGGGCTGATGGTTTGATCATTTCAACACCCACTGGTTCTACGGCATATTCATTAAGTGTCGGGGGACCAATAGTGATCCCGGGGTCAAATGATATTATTGTTTCTCCCATTTCTCCACATAACTTGACTGTCCGTCCTTTAGTTATTCCTGATGAGGATGAACTCACGCTACGGGTGGAGGGCAGAGATGAAAAATATATTGTTTCTGTCGATTCCAGATCTGTTATACTGTCCAATAAAACTGAGATACGGGTAAACCGGGCAGAATTCAAAATAAAAATATTGAAGCTTGAGGGTCATAGTTATTACAGTACACTTCGGAATAAACTAATGTGGGGAGTAGACAAAAGGAATTGGTAAATTGAATATAAATACAGGTAACTATTTAGTGTCTTAAGTTTGGAATGATAAAATGATTGAATGATTAAATGATTAAATGAAGAAGTGTGGACTGTGGACTGGACTGTCGACTGATTAGTTTCAAACAAAGATTATTGACTGATTATCCTGAAATCCGGGTAAAAAAATCTTTAAGATACCGGGCAATAAAATATTCTCTTGTGTGTTAATTAAATACTGTCAGGATAAAGTTGTTTTTTTTTATAAATTTGTATTAATATAACCTGACGAAATCATGAAAAAGCTCTTATTTTTCTTAATTGCTTCTTTTCTGTTCAACCTGACTGTTGATGCACAAGCATGGAGGATGAGGAGGTATGAGACTGTTTTCGGTATTGGTACATCCCATTATTTTGGTGATATTGGAGGATGGTCAAAGGATGAGAACATTCTTGGCTTAAGGGACATTGACCTTACACAGGTTCGGCCTAGTCTTTATGTTGGATTCAGATATAAGTTATACGAAGATCTTGCCCTGAAGCTAAATTTTATTTATGGATATTTACACGGTGACGATGCCGGTGATGCCAATGATGGTAGAAATTTTAAATTTTATACAGGTATATTTGAACCTTCTGTTCAGGTAGAATACGTCTTTATTAAGGAGAAAGAGGCTATGAGCTACCTGATGATGAAAGGCAGAGGGATGAGTCAGTTCAATCCTTCAATTAGTTCTTATGTTTTTCTTGGCTTAGGCGGTGCCTTTTTTAAAATTACTAAGAAAGAAAACCTGCAGAATGTTAATCTTGAATATACTCCGGCAGCATTAGTGGTTCCTTTAGGTATTGGTCTTAAATACGGACTGAACACAAACTGGTCAATTGGATTTGAACTGGGTGGAAGGTTTACTACATCGGATTATATTGATGGATATACATCAGAATATTCTGAGTCGAAAGATGTATATTTTTTCGGAGTGATAAACTTTGTGTATAAAATTGAAACGGGATCAAACGGATTACCGGTTTTTAAGAAATAGAATTCCGGGCGAAGCTGGAAAAAATGAAAAAATTTATTATCATTGCAGTTTTTTCGGGGATAATTATTGGGGCGAAGGCGCAAAAGAAAGTTGATTTAGGAATTTTTGGAGGTGGTTCATATTACCTGGGAGATATTAATCAATCAAAACAGTTTTATTCCCTTTCATATGCCTTTGGCGGATTGTACAGGTATAACATAAATCCAAGGTATACTATAAGAGGCAGTATCTATTATGGGAACTTGCAGGCTTATGATCGGGATTTCGATAACAAGTTTCAGCAAATTAGAAATGAGTATTTTTCAGGTACTGTACTGGATGCTACCCTCCAGTTTGAGTTTAATTTTATGCCATACAGTACATTTGGCAGATCAGGTGAATTCGCCACTTATACAACCGGCGGAGTTGGGATAGCGTTCATGAATACCTCAAAATTAGCACCAACATACAAATTAGTTATTCCATTCGGGGTTGGAGCTAAAGTGAATCTTGGTAAAAAAATGGGAATTGGTATTGAGTGGGGTTTTAGAAAAATGTTTTATGATGGGCTGGATGGATATGAAAATCCAGTCGATCCGGAATACCGGTCGTTTATTCATAATTGTGACTGGTACTCAATAGCAGGTATTTCTTTAACATATAAGATTTATAGTGGTTTGGACGATTGTCCGGCATATTGGGATGAAAAGGTAATTGAGAAATGATACTAAAAGAAGAAATATTAAAGGAGAAATTACCCAATCACGTCGCTATTATTATGGATGGTAATGGCCGTTGGGCAAAACAAAAAGGAAAAGACAGAATATTTGGTCATAAAAACGGGGTTGCTGCTGTTAGAGAAGTTACAGAATCTGCTGCCGGGATTGGAATAAAATATCTTACTCTTTATGCTTTTTCAACTGAAAACTGGAATCGTCCATCGAAAGAGGTTAATGCACTTATGTCTTTGCTGGTTTCTTCAATAAGTGCAGAAACAAAGACATTTATGAAAAATAAGGTGCGTCTGTTGACCATTGGTGATACATCAAGATTGCCTGTAAAGGTCTACAAAAAGCTGGAAGATGTTATTAAAAAAACATCAGAAAACAACGGGCTTTCATTGGTGCTTGCTCTAAGCTATAGTTCCCGGTGGGAGATACTTAACGCGGTTAAAAATTTAGCTTCAGAAGTAAACAGAGGGAAAATTGATTTGAATCAGGTAAATGAAAAAATTTTTTCAAATTTTCTTTGCACAAAAAAAATTCCGGATCCTGAATTATTGATCAGAACAAGCGGAGAGCAAAGAATAAGCAATTTTCTTCTTTGGCAGATAGCCTATTCTGAACTTTATTTTACCAATAAATTGTGGCCCGATTTTAAAAAGGAGGATTTTTACGCTGCGATTTTAGATTTTCAATCTCGCGAGCGAAGATTTGGCAAGATTAGTGAACAGGTTAATTTTTAATTATGATTGGTAGAAAAATGATAAGATATATACAGGCAATACTTCTGTTGTTTTTGCTTTCCCCATTTCTTGTGTTTTCGCAGGAAAGTAATAATGCTGACCATCAAGAGATTATAGATTATCTTAATCCAGACGAATATATTATTGGGGGTATTTCAATTTCAGGGATCAAATACCTTGATGAAAATATCCTTGTCCAGATTTCAGGACTCAAAGAGGGTGATAAAATATTGATACCTGGTGAGCGAATAACCATGGCAGTGGAAAAAATGTGGTCGCAGGGACTTTTTTCGGATGTGAGAATAACCAAAAAAGCTATTTCGGGTGATTCGGTTTTTCTTGATATATATCTTCAGGAAAGAGCAAGATTATCCAGGTTTGAATTTACCGGAATTTCAAAAAGTGAACGAAAAGACTTACTGGATAAGATTAATTTGCTGAAGGGTAGCCAGGTTACCGAGAATATAATTAGTAATTCAAAAAGGATAATAAAAAACCATTTTGTTGAAAAAGGATTTTACGAAATTGAAGTTGATATTTCAAAGAGGGATGATCCTGACCGGAACAATAGTTTGATACTGAAAGCTGATGTCCGTAAAGCTGAAAGAATAAAGATCAAGGATATTGAATTTAAGGGTAATATAGTGTTCTCCGATAAGAAACTCCGGCGGAAAATGAAGAATACTAAAAAGAAAAACCTGAATATTTTCAAAGCATCAAAATATATCCCTAAAAAGCTTAAGGAAGATAAAACAACTCTTAACGAACTTTATAATGAGTTCGGATATCGTGATTTTGAAATTCTGAGCGATTCGATATATACTGTAAGTGAAGAGAGAATTGGAATGGTAATTGAGCTTGATGAAGGGAATCAGTACTTTCATGGGGATATCAAGTGGGTTGGAAATACAAAATTCCCATCGGAACTGTTGAATAAGGTTCTCGGAATTAAAACCGGAGATATTTACAACAAAACCTTGCTGGAAGAAAGATTATTTTATGATGAAGATGCGGTTAATTCAGTTTATATGGACAGAGGCTATCTTTTTTTACAGATCAATCCGGTTGAAGTGCAGGTTAAAGATGACTCAATTGATCTGGAGATGCAGGTTTACGAGGGGAAACCAGCCTATATTGACCGTGTGATCATTACAGGAAATACCAAAACAAATGAGCATGTTGTCAGACGTGAATTAAGAACCCTCCCCGGTGAACTATTCAGTAAATCGGATATTATGCGTTCAGCCAGGGAAATTGCCCAGCTTGGCCATTTTGATCCTGAAAAAATTTCGCCTAATCCTATCCCAAATCAGGCCGAGGGAACGGTTGACCTGGAATATGACCTGGAGGAAAAAGCTAATGATCAATTTGAAATTTCCGGAGGATGGGGTGCAAATATGTTAATAGGTACAATCGGTCTGCGGTTCAACAATTTTTCTTTCCGTAAAATCCTGGATCTTAAAGCCTGGAGACCGGTACCGACAGGCGATGGACAGACATTAAGCTTAAGAGCACAATCAAACGGAAGGTATTACCAGTCATATAACCTTACATTTGTTGAACCCTGGTTTGGTGGTAAAAAACCCAACTCTTTTACATTTTCGCTTTTTAAATCTCTCCAGACAAACGGAAGAGCAAAGGGTGAAAGTGGAAGGGAATCGTTAAATATTGATGGTGGTGCTCTTGGTTTGGGAAAAAGATTAAGCTGGCCCGATGATTTTTTTCACTGGTATAACGAAATAAGTTACCAGAACTATGAACTGAACAACTGGAGAAGGTATTTTCTATTCTCTGACGGACGGTCAAATAATTTTAGTTTTAAAACGCGTTTAGCAAGACATTCTATCGGAGTAAGTCCCATCTATCCCACTTATGGTTCCAGTTTCTCATTGAGCCTTCAAATTACACCTCCCTATTCAGCTATTACCGGTAAAGATTTTTCAGCCCCGGATATAGCTGATAATGTGAAGTATAAGTGGATTGAGTATCATAAATGGGGATTTAAAGCCGACTGGTATCTTACTTTGGCAGGGAAATTGGTATTGAATACTAAAGCGGCCTTTGGTTATCTTGGTCATTATAATCAAGATATCGGTCCTTCACCATTTGAAGGTTACGACCTGGGTGGTGACGGAATGACAGGATACAGTCTCTATGGCAGGGAAACCATAGCCCAGCGAGGATATGAAAATGGTTCTTTGACACCGACGCTTATAACTGGACAGAAATCTGGAAATTTGTACGAGAAACTAACATTGGAACTTAGATATCCAATTTCAATGAATCCGCAAGCAACGCTTTTCGCACTTATATTTGCTGAAGCTGGTAATGCATGGTATAGTTTCGAGGATTTTAATCCCTACAGGATCAAAAGAGCTGTGGGTGTTGGGCTAAGAGCTTTTCTGCCAATGTTTGGACTACTGGGAATTGATTATGGTTATGGATTTGATGAAGTTCCTGGTAAGCCGGATGCCAACGGGGGACATTTCCATTTTATGATAGGTCAGCAATTTTAATTAATTTATTAACAAAAAACAGAATTAGTCATGAAAAAAATAATGATCACATTTGGAATTCTTATTCTTTCGGCAGGTTTTACACTTGCTCAAAGGTATGCATTTGTTGATACTGAATATATTTTAAGTAATATCCCTTCGTATAAAGCTTCTCAGGATAAATTAGATCAGTTTTCAAAGGAATGGGAAAAAGAAATATCTGATGGATACGCTGAAGTTGAAAAATTGTATAAGGATTATCAGAACGAACAAGTTCTGCTTACACGGGAAATGAAGATAAAAAGAGAAGAAGATATTATTGGTAAGGAAAAAGCAGTTAAGGAATTACAGAATAAATATTTTGGACGCGAAGGGGATCTTTATAAAAAGCGGCAGGAACTTATTAAGCCTATCCAGGATGAAGTGTATAATGCTGTTAAAGAAATTGCTGTTGAGGGAAATTATGCTGTTATTTTTGATACAGCAAGTGGACCAAGCATGCTTTATACCAACCCTAAATATGATCTTAGTGATGATGTTTTAGAAAAATTGGGTTATAAAAATTAATTAGTTATTTTTGTGCGAATTCTAAGTGAAAAATAAAATAAAAAGAAATGAAAAATTTATTAAAATTACTTGTTTTAACTCTATTTCTGTTTTCCGGAACAGCAGTAAATGCTCAAAATTTTAAATTTGGTCATATAAATAGCCAGGAGCTATTGAGTATAATGCCCGAAAGGGATAGTGCAGAAGCAATAATTCAAAAATATGCCATGGAACTGGAGGGTGAACTTGAAATTATGCAGGTTGAATACAGGAATAAAGTTAATGATTATCTTGAAAAACAGGATAATTTATCTAATCTGGTAAAACAGACAAAAGAACAGGAAATTAATGAATTTCAGAGTAGAATCCAGGAATTTTCAAATAGTGCCCAACAGGAAATACAAAAACAGGAAGCTCAGTTGATCCAGCCAATTATTATGAAAGCGGAAAAAGCGATTAAAGATGTGGGAAAAGAAAATGGGTTTACATATATATTTGATCTTTCAAGGGGTGCAGTTATATTTTTTTCCGAACAGAGCGAAGATATTTTACCGCTGGTTAAAAAGAAACTCGGACTTGAGGAATAATATTTTTTATTTATAACA
>JAUXED010000034.1 GCA_030618105.1 Bacteroidota bacterium
GAATCGATTGGAATGCGCAGCATGGGGGTTAAAATAAACTTTGAGCGGTTAAAAAAGGCACCATTGCCCTGTGTTGTACATTGGAAACAGAAACATTTTATTGTTGTTTATAAAATTAAGAAAAACAAAGTTTTTGTTGCAAATCCTGCTTTTGGAAAAGTAACCTTTTCAGTAGAAGAATTTTTGAAAGGATGGTTAAGTACAGAGAAAGATGGTGTAGGCCAGGGATTGTGTTTACTGCTTGAACCAACCCCCGACTTTTTTAAGCAACCTGACGAGAAACTAAATAAGGGAAGTTTTAAATTTCTCTTTTCTTACCTGAGGGGTTATAGGAAATTTATTGTTCAGATTTTGGTTGGTTTGCTCCTTGGAAGTATTGTTCAGCTTTTATTTCCCTTTCTCACCCAGCAGGTAGTTGACTTTGGTATTAACAACCAGGATATTGGGTTTATTTACCTGGTGCTTATTGCACAACTTGTTTTGTTTATTAGCCGTATGTCAGTTGATTTTATCAGGGGATGGATACTATTGCATTTAGGAACAAGAGTAAACATTTCACTGATCTCAGATTTTTTAGTTAAACTAATGAAACTGCCAATTGCCTTTTTTGATTCAAAGATCATTGGTGATCTGTTGCAGCGGATTGGTGATCACAGAAGGATAGAATTATTTCTTACATCATCAACATTAAACATTCTATTTTCCTTTTTCAGCCTTGTAATATTTGGAATCGTTCTTGCCATCTATAGTATAAAGATTTTATGGATATTTCTTCTTGGCAGCGCTATTTATATCTTGTGGGTTTACCTGTTTATGAGAAAAAGACGGGAACTTGATTTCAGACGTTTCAGAGAATTATCTGAAAATCAGAGCAGCCTTATACAGTTAATTACCGGGATGCAGGAAATAAAACTTAACAATATTGAAAAGCAAAAAAGGTGGGAATGGGAAGATATTCAGGCAAAGTTGTTTCGGGTAAATGTACGGTCACTTGCTCTTAATCAATATCAAAGAGCCGGGGCTACTTTTATTAACGAAACAAAGAACATAATAATAACAATACTAACAGCTACCGCGGTAATCTCGGGAGACATGACTCTGGGTATGATGATTGCAGTTCAGTATATCCTTGGACAGCTAAACTCTCCTCTTGATCAGATGATTGGGTTTTTCCACCGTGCTCAGGATGCGAAAATAAGCCTGGAGAGGTTGGGAGAAGTGCATCTTAGTAAAGATGAGGAAACAGTTGAGGAGGGGAAATCAACTGTTTTACCTGAGGATAAAAATATTAAAATACAAAAGATGTCGTTCCAGTATGAAGGTCCGCATTCACCCTTTGTTTTGAAAGATGTGGAATTATCCATTCAGGAATCAAAAGTAACAGCAATTGTAGGAGTTAGTGGCAGTGGCAAAACTACTTTAATTAAATTATTACTTGGATTTTATAAACCGCAAAAAGGTGAAATAAAAATTGGTGATATGTACTTAAATAATATTAGTACAAAAGTTTGGAGAAGTCATTGCGGGGTGGTAATGCAGGATGGTTTTATTTTTTCTGATACTATTGCAAATAATATTGCTATGGGGGTGGATGTTATCGATAAAGAAAAATTGGTTGAAGCAGCAAGGATAGCTAATATTCACGATCTGGTTGAATCTTTACCCCTTGGATTCAATACAAAGATCGGGACAAACGGGTATGTGTTAAGCCAGGGACAAAAACAAAGAGTGCTTATTGCCAGATCAGTATATAAAGATCCTGAATACCTGTTCTTTGACGAAGCAACAAACGCCCTCGATGCTAATAATGAGAAGGTTATTATGGACAATCTCGAACAATTTTTTAAGGGCAAAACAGTAGTGGTGGTCGCGCACAGGCTCAGCACTGTAAAAAATGCCTCCAGAATAGTTGTTCTTGATAAGGGTAAAATTGTTGAGCAGGGGACACATGAAGAACTAACTCGCGCAAAAGGTGCTTATTTTGAACTGGTTAAAAACCAGCTTGAACTAGGAAATTAATTTAATATTTGTTAATCAATTTTTTTAAATGACCGGAAATAAAGATAATAAGACCCCATCTGTTGAAATTAGATCAAATAATGTTCAGGAAATACTTGGTCATGTGCCTGTATGGATTGTTCGTTGGGGGATAACCCTTATTACCGTTATTATACTTGGGGTTCTTACAGGAAGCTGGTTTTATCAGTATCCGGATATAGTCAGGTCTCCTGTTATGGTTACAACAGAAAATCCTCCTTCTCCTGTCGTGGCGAAAGCAAACGGAAGAATTATTGCATTATTTGTAAGTGATACGCAGATTGTTGAACAGGGACAGACATTGGCTGTTATTGAAAATCCCGCAGATTTCGAACAGGTCTTTCAGCTTAAAGAAAAATTGGAAAATAACCGTAATAAGATCCTGAATTTTTCTGAGCCGGGATTTATTGAATTCCAATCAAACCCCGATCTTGGAATAATCCAGACTTCATATGCTAAATTTCTGAATTATTATTCCGATTACCATCATTTTATTGGGTTGAAGTATTATCATAGAAAAATTGAATCAAAAAATGAAGAGCTGGAAAAATATCACGTTTATTATAACAGGTTATACAGGCAACGAAATTTTCTGGAACGGGAACTGAAATTAGCATCCCGGCAATTTTCCAGAGATTCATTACTTTTTGCCAGGGAGGTAATCCCCGATGCGGAATTCGATCTGGCAGAAACAAAGCTATTGCAGAAAAAACATGAATTTGAACAGGCAAGGATTAATCTTTCTACAACAACTATTGAAATATCAAAACTGGAACAGGAAAATCTTGATATCAGGCAACAGTATACCGATAAAAAGAAGGAACTGGAATTACAGTTAATTGAGTCTTTTGAAAATCTTACAGCTTCGATATCAACGTGGGACCACCAGTTTATCCTCAGGTCCTCTTCAACCGGTAAAGTGAGTTTTACTGAATATTGGGCTAAAGATCAGAGTGTTACAGAAGGCGAAAGGGTAATGACAATTATTCCTGAAGATACCGGAGAGATTATTGGAAAAATATCACTGGATATGAGACGATCAGGGAAAGTAAAACAGGGTCAGAAGGTTAATATTAAATTTGATAATTATCCTCACCTGGAGTTTGGAATGGTGGAGGGAGTTGTAAATAAAATATCTTTGGTCCCTGCTGAAAAAAAATATACTGTTGAAGTTAGTATGAAGGATGGGTTAAAAACATTCTATGGAATTGAACTTGAGTTTACACAAGAGATGCAGGGAACAGCAGAGATCATTACCGAGAAACGAAGATTGCTTATGCGCCTGGTTGATCCGATAAAGTTTATATTTGAGAAAAATGTCAGCTATGGAAAAAAGTAAGAAGTAAGAAGTAAGTAGTAAGTAGACAAATACTTCTTCAATGACTACTTAATGACCCCAGTGAAATATTGCTTCGCAATTTCACGGGGTAAACCACTTAATGATCACTTAATGACCTCTTCTAAAAAGGCAAATCGTTTAGTTCTGGAGGAGGGGGAAGGTCATCCTCAGCAGGAGGTGGAGGAGGTGGTGGTGTTTCGCCTCCATTTTCTTCAGTTTTTTCAATTCTCCATGCATCAAGATTGGTAAAGTAATTCACATTTCCATCTTTCTCCCACCGGTTTCCTTTAATATTAAAACTGATTTTTATCTTATCGCTAATTTCAAATGGCTCAATAAGATCGCAACGGTCCTGTGTCAATTGAAACTTCACATAATCAACAAATTCCTGGTTCTGATTTGTTTCTTTCTTTTCAATTACAAATTCACGCTTACGGAATTTGCTGCTTACCTGTAGCATTTTCCCTTTATGAATCAGTATTCCTGTTAACTCAAATGCCATAGTTAAAAAATATTTTAACATTATTCGCTTCCACAATCCTTCCCACAACCTGCTTCCCGAATCAAGTTCGGGACAGGCTATGAGGTTTTCGCAAACAAGTTCGCTCAAACGTTCCCTTCTTCCACTCTTCGACCGTTAGACCTTTCGACTCTTCGACTTCTTCACTCTTCCATTTTTCCTTCTATTCCTTTTATTCCTTCTATTCCCTCTATTCCCTTCTTTTCTTCCTATTCAACAATATCCAGAAGTTCAACTTCAAATACAAGTGCCATCAAAGGTTCGATCATACCTCCGGGGTGCGGGTGGTCGGCATATGCAAGCTCCTGGGGGATAAACAGTTTCCATTTTGATCCGACAGGCATTAATTGTAGTGCCTCTGTCCATCCCTTAATAACTCTGTTTACGGGGAATTCAGCAGGGGCCCCATCGTATGATGATTCAAATTCAGTGCCATTAACCAGGGTCCCTTTGTAATGGACACGGACAATATCTTCGGCTTTAGGTATTACACCTGATCCCTCTTTCAGAATTTCATACTGGAGTCCGCTGGGCAGAGTCACAATACCTTCTTTTTCTTTATTTTCCCTAAGAAATTCTTCTCCGGCTGTTTTGTTGTTTTTGTATTGGTTGTTCATTTTTTTAAATCGGATTTTGTTATTATAAAATCGTACTTTTTCGTGGGCAGTTAACCGGTCAATGATTAATGTATCATCGTTGAAAGCAGCAATGAAACCTTTATGGAATATTTCAATATCAAGTGTGTCCCAACCGGCAGCCTGGATATCTTTCCCCAAATAAACACCCAGACTGTAACTTATGGTGTCATTGTAATTTTCCAATTTCGCAGATGAATTTGTGTTATTACATGAGGAGAAAGTTAATATTCCTAAAGCAATGATTAACAGAAAATTTGTTTGTTTCATTTTGTTTTATTTGATTTAATGATTAGAAATCAGGCTACGAAAATAAAAGAATTTTTGATAATTTCATTCATAATTCTATTTCTTCTTCTTATTTCCTACTTCCTACTTCTTATGTCCTTCTTACTTCCTGCTTCTTACTTCTTACTTCTTACTTTTTACTACTTACCTCTTACTACTTACTACATACTTTTTACTACTTACTTCTTCACTGCCCTTATCATCTGCCTCTTTCCCGGGGGGCCTTTTATCAAATTAACCTCATAACCAATATCTTTAAGAATTCGTTTAACAGATCCCTTAGCCGAGTAAGTAGTCAGAATCCCACCTTTGTTCAATGCTTCGAAAATCCTGAAAAAGATATCACGCGACCACATTTCCGGTTGTATATCCGGGCCAAAAGCATCAAAATAAACCAGGTCGAGGCCCGGAGTAGGGTTATAGGATCCCAGGTTAGCTTTTATTTTTTGGAATGTGAACCATGGACTAAGCATGTTTGTAACTCCCCATTTGCTTTGATGTAGTTCCTTAAATGTTTCCCTGATATTTTCAGGGAGCAGGTCAGGGTAATTCAGTTTACTTACCAGTTTCCAGTCTAAAGGATACTGATCGATACCAAGGTAAAATATTTTTTTCTTATTTTTTTCTGCTTCAATAAATGTTAGTATTGCATTAAGACCTGTTCCAAATCCTGCTTCAAGAAGGTAAATAACATCCTTTGTACATTTATGAAACCCTTCTTTGATGAATACATGACTGGATTCCTGTAATGCACCATGCATTGAATGATAATGTTCTTTTAACCCGGGAACAAATATAGTATGTGATCCGTCTTTAGTTCTTTTTATCTCTTTCTTCCCTGAAGAATTCCCAGGGTTAGTTTTACTTGAATTCATTGAGCAACTCCTATTTGAAATAGTATTGCAAAAATACATCTTTTGTAACTAATCGGTACTTAAAGTGAACTAAAGTTGAGAAGAAGTTTAAACTTTAGGCACTTCTTTTATTAGTCATTCCAAACTTTTTATGCTGAGCGCAGTCGAAGCGAAGGCACTAAATAGTTACGAAAAACATAATAATTAATATTAAGTAAAAAAAATAAGTATAAATAAAGTTTAAAAAATTAATATGTGTAATCAAAAACCTTAGCCTTAGCCTAATATTTATTAATCAATGAATAACTTTTAACTTAGCATAGCGATCTCATGAACGAAGTGAGTAAATTCCGATATGTAGATAGATTTGGCAGGAATTTTGTTTGAAATTGTATCCTGAACAAATTGTTTATCCTGAACTGTATAACAAAAGTGAGGTTTCTGATTTTACAAAAAGGCATAATGGAATACCGGGAAAATGAGTTATCTTCACATTTTTTGACTCTGTAAATATTAATATGAAAATATGTCTTTGAACAGCAAGGATTTACGCAATATTTTTTTATCAGGCATTTTAATTTTGAATTCATTCTTTCTGGCAGGACAAGAACAGGTTCAGGTTTCAGGAAGGGTTATTGATATAGAAACCGGGGAGTCTTTAATTGGAGTTAATATCATTGTCAAGGGTAAACCCATGGGAACTGTGACTGATTCAAGAGGATTTTTTTATCTGAAAGTCAGGGTAGAGTTGCCACTGGTGTTAAGATTTTCGATGATAGGATACCGGACTCAGGAGTTTACTGTAAATGAGAATCCAAAATCGGGAATCAGGATAAAGATGGTGGGAGAGATGTATCTGGGTGAAGAGATAATAATTTTAGCACCGGTTATTGAAGTTGAGCAAAAAACAATGCGAGAAGAAGTTTCTATTGAAATGATAGATGCATTAAGTATCAGGGAATCTCCTGCCGCTAACTATTTTGAAGCTATTTCAAATCTTAAAGGGGTAGATATTACCACCCAGAGTATGCAGTTTATCACTATTAACGCCAGGGGGTTCAACTCAACCAACAACATCAGATTTGCACAGTTTGTTGATGGAATTGATAACATGGCTCCCGGAATGAATTTGTCAGTCGGAAATGTTGCCGGTCTGTCTGAATTGGATGTAGCAAGTGTTGAGTTTTTGCCCGGTCCTTCATCTGTTGAATATGGAGCCAATGCGTTGAATGGTATACTATTGATGAAGAGTAAAGATCCGTTTATCCACCAGGGACTCAGTATGTATCTGAAACCTGGTGTAAGTGATGTTGAAGCCGGAAGTGATTATCCCTTCCAGTTCCTGGGAAAACCATTGATTGATGCCGGTGTACGGTATGCAAAAGCGATTAATAATCGTTTTGCTTTTAAGATAAATGCTTCCGTTATGAGGGGAGAGGACTGGTATGCAAATGATACTACAAATATCCGGCCCGGAAATATTCACTGGGAATTTGATCCGGGTTATGATGCACTGAATAAATACGGTGATGAGATCACTCAGGAGATGGCTATTGGCGAAAATAATCAGAATATTATTGTTACCCGAACAGGATATAGGGATAATATATTAGTAGATAATAATGTGAAAAGCCTCAAATTTTCCAGCTCTTTGCATTACAAGCTTGGAGAAAAAACAACGGCAATTTTACATGGTAACTATGGTAATGCTACAACAGTTTATACCGGTGATAACAGGATATCACTATCAGGTTTTCAGATTTACCAGGGGAAGGCCGAAATTAAGGGTAGTAACTTCATGATTCGGGGATATGGTACAAAACAACAATCAGGTGATACATATGATACCAGGTATCTTGCTTACAATCTGAACCGGCAATATAGCAGTGATAAACAATGGTTTTTTGATTACTACAATGCCTATGCCGGAAATCGGCGTAGATTCGGCGTTCGTTCTGGTGATTATAAGTTAGCCCGGGCATTTGCCGACAGGAACAGACTTGAACCCGGTACAACTACCTTTGCAGCCGAAAAAGAAAGATTGATTAACAGTACTGATTTTACAGATGGTGCACGACTTATAAATCATTCCAGTCTTATGCATGTTGAGGGCAAATATAATTTCAAAGAATGGATCCCGTGGGCTGACTTTGAGATAGGATCGAACTACCGGTTTTATGATCTTATTTCTGAAGGATCAGTTTTTCCTGATACAGCAAACAATGATATCACTTTCTATGAATATGGTGGATATCTGAAGGCATCAAAGAGACTTCTGGATGAGGATCTTTCTATAACAGCTTCAGTAAGATATGATAAAAGTGAAAATTTTACCGGTCACTTTTCTCCCCGTATTTCAGCTTTGTATACATTCAGAGAAAAACACAATTTCAGGGCTTCATTTCTGACAGGCTACCGCAATCCCGGTGCAAAGGAGCAATTTATGAATAAAGATATCGGACCTGCAAGATTACTTGGCGGATTGAGTGAATTAGTATCACCTTACAATCTTCCAATGAATGGGATCTTCAGGAAAAAAGTTTATGCATTCAATGACGCGGTTAATGCTGACCTGTATTCTGTACTAAATCCATACAATAGTGATCAGGCCATACTTAAGAATATGGATATATTAACCGAAGGGATTGTGGAAGAAGAAGATATAGGAAACCTGCAACCGGAAAAAGTTGTTTCATATGAGTTGGGGTATAAGTCAAAATTGGTTGATAAGCTTTTTATAGATGCTGTTTATTATCGTAGCACATACGAAAATTTTGTCGGATATGCTGAGATTGTGAAGCCTCGGACAAGTCCTGATGTTGATCTTTTTACGGCAGCTACCCAGGTTAATAATTCTACCCAGAGCGATGTTTTTTATATTTATTCCAATTCACATGAGAAAGTTACAATCCAGGGTGTCTCTGCAGGTATGAAGTATCTTTTCCCAATAGGTGCGGTTATCAGTGCAAATGCTACCTGGTCAAATCTCCAGACCGAGATAGATGACCCGATTGTTCCCGGTTTTAACACACCGGTATTTAAGTCAAATATTTCTGTTTCCAATCGCCGGCTGGATCAACTGGAGAATAATCCCGGATTTAAAAATGTAGGATTTAATGTTGTCTGGAGATGGCAAAGTGGAATTGACTGGGAAAGTCCTTTTGCCAGTGGTTACCTTAAACCTGTTAGCACCTTTGATGTCCAGGTGTCTGTCCATTTTGACCGTCCTCAGTCAACACTCAAGATGGGAGTATCAAATTTCTTTGACATTCTTTACACAAACTCTTTTGGAGGAACCCAGGTGGGTTCATTCTATTACGTTTCGTTTACAATTAGTAACTTGTTGAACGGTTTCTCAAAAATATAGAACAATGATTAGAAATCTGATATACTTTATATTGATAGGTTTTCTTGTTTCATGCAGTTATGAATTTCCGGTAACTGACGATGAATTTTCTTCCGGAAATATTGATTTGACAACTTACATTGCTGTAGGAGATAATTATTCCGCGGGATTCATGAATGGTGCATTATATACCGGTGGACAGGCAAATTCTTTCCCTGCTATCCTTTCAGGGCAATTTGCCATGGTGAGTAGTTATAATGATGAATTTCTGCAGCCGGTAATTTCTTCCGAAAATGGCTATAATCCAATTGTTTCAGAACCGGCTCATTTCTATGGTAAATGGATTTATGAATTCAGTAATGTAACAGATACGGATCCAATCAGGCGGCTTACACCGGGGGAACTACTTGAAACATTTACCGGGGAAAAGAACAGGATCCGTAATTTTTCAGTTCCTCTGGTTAAGAGTTTTCAGATCGACAGGGCTGATCTATCAGAAAATATTTATTATGAAAGGTTCGCAGTTAATCCCGGAACAGGAACTCTGTTGAATGATATCATGTCAACCGGTCCTTCATTTTTTACTTTATGGCTTGGAATGTATGATGTTTTAAACTTTGCAATGTCTGGTGGTAGTGGTGATATTGATCCACCTTCCGATCCTGATCATATCCTGGAATATGATTTGACCCCTGCTGATGTTTTTGAAGAAAGTATGTCGGAAATAATTGACAGGTTGTTTGAGAACCCTGAAACAAAGGGTGTTATTGCTAATCTGCCATACATTTCCGATCTGCCATTTTTCTATTTCAGGCAATACAACTTTATGCGTCTTGGTGGTTCTAAACTATCGCAAGCCAGGAGTTTTACAACACCGTTTAACCTGGCAGTTATTGCACATAACATGGAGCCGGATAATGAAAAAAGACCAATGATTGACTTCAATGATAATGGCGCTACTTTATATCCGCAGCCACTGATTGTGGTTGATGAGTCGTTATGCGATGCAGTCTACCCTGATGGCAATCCGCTGCCAAAAATCAGACAACTGACCGAAGGAGAAATGGTGCTTCTTACTATTTCCGAGGCGGAAGTCAACCAGGGTGATCTTGGTTCAGTAACCCCGGTGGGTGAAGAACTTTATTTAACTAAAAGTCAGATTCATGAACTCCAGACCAGGATTGATTCATACAACCATGTAATTAATGCTTTGGTTGACGAGTATAATGGCAGACTAGTTGTTGTAGATTTGAATTCAATAATCCATGAAATTTCGATGACAGGAAAAATTGATTCCTGGGGGCAAATTGCCACACAGGAGCAATTTGATTTTAACGGAGTACCGCTTGGAGCAAGATTAGGATATAATTCAATCTTTTCACTCGATGGTCTTCACTTTAATCCCAGGGGTAATGCGTTTGTTGCCAACCGGTTTATTCAGAAAATGAATGATAACTTCGGTAGTAATATCCCTCTTATTGATGTTAACCAATATGTTGGAAATACAGTTGAGGAATAGTTCGCTTCGCTGCCTGCCATGTAAAACTGAGCAGTCAGACCGCTGATCCTTAAAAGCACTCTAACTTAAAAACGGTCTTACATCAGTAACCATCATCCCTGCTCTTTTTGCCGCTTCAATCCCGCGGTCGCCATCCTCAAAAACCTGGCAATATTCGGGAGGGGTATTCATCCTCCTGGCACACTCAAGAAAAGTATCGGGTTCGGGCTTGTGATTTGATACATCGTCTGCCGTTACTATTATATTGAGATACCGGTCAAGACCTGTATGCTTTAAAGTTAATTCTACTGTGGCTATGTGCCCACCGGTCCCAATGGATAAAGGCATCGTATCATAATATCTGTAAACAATGTCCGCGACAGGTTCAATGACTTTTGTCTCCGGTATTAATTTGTCAAATATTTCATATTTATGACTGCATAGAACATGTGGGTCGAACTTGTTCCTGACCCCGGCATTTTGCAAAACAATATCAGCAATTTTCCATGACGGTAATCCTGCATTTTTAAAAAACATCTCTTTTGGGTAATCGACTCCAATTCTCTGGAAAACCCGGGTCCATGCTTTATAATGAAGTGGCATTGTATCCACGAGCGTTCCGTCAAGATCAAAAATAAGCGCTTTAACTCCGGATTTGAGTGGTATTTTCATGAAAGAAAGATAGTTTGTATTTAGGGAACAAAGATAACAAAAGCTGTAATCAGGGATTTATTATTTTACTTAGGGAATAAAGGGAATAAAGGGAATAAAGGGAATAAAGGGAATAAAGGGAATAAAGGGAGTAGAGGGAATAGATGGAATAGTGAAATGATGGAACAGATATTTAGTGGTTCTTTGTGCTTTAGCCTGCCCCGTGAGGAAGTTTACCCTGTGAAATTGATAGCCCTGTATAATCCACGAAGTGGTGCAACGCAATTACACAGGGCGGGCAATATTTAACAGGGAATGACTGTACCGGGGTGACTTAGTGGCAAAAAGAAAAGAATGCCACTAAAACACTAAGACACAAAATATCACAAAAAAAAATGGAATAGTGAAATATACTTTTTCTCTGGTGAAATGTTTTCGTACTTCAAATTTCACAGAGCAAGCCCAATGAAGTTCGCAAACACGGATAAAATAATTACGTTATTAATAACGTAATTAACAACGTTATTAATAACGTTATTCTTTATTGGTTTGAATATTCATTCAGATATTGGATAACCTGGTTGAATACATTTTCTGCGGTGAATCCCAGTTTTTCATCAAGTACCTTGTAAGGAGCTGAGTAACCGAATGATTCGAGACCGAATACCTTGCCTTTCGGACCAACAAGTCCGCGGAGGGTTAACGGTATTCCGGCAGTTAATCCGAAAACAGGTAAATTATCCGGGATCACTTCATTCCGGTATTTTTTTTCCTGTTGCATAAACAATCCTTCCGAGATTGCGGAAACTACCTGTATCTTAAGCCCTTTTTCAGTACGAAGCTTTTCTGCACCTGCGAGCAGGGTTGATACTTCAGAACCATTGGCAACCAGCACAATATCAGGGTTCCCATCATCTTTCTGTACTATATATGCGCCTTTTTCTGCCTGTAGTGATTCATTAAACCTTGATCCTGAATTGGCAGGTAAATCCTTTATGCCTTGCCTGGATAGAATAAGGGCTGTCGGACCACGATCATTTTCAAGAGCCATTTTCCATGCAACAGTTGTTTCGGCAACATCGGCAGGACGAAGAGCCAACAGACTCATATTACCCGAATGGTTCTTAAGGTTTTCCATGAGTCGTATTTGTGCTTCCTGTTCAACCGGTTGATGTGTCGGACCATCTTCACCTACTCTGAAAGCGTCATGACTCCAGACATATTTTACAGGAAGTTCCATTAGTGCTGCCATTCTTACTGCAGGTTTCATATAATCGGAAAAGACAAAGAAAGTACCGCCGACAGGTATTACACCGCCATGAGCAGCCATCCCGTTCATTACTGCAGCCATGGTAAGTTCCGAAACACCTGCTTGCAGGAATGAACCTGAGAAATCACCTTTAACAAAAGGTTTGGTTTTTTTCAGAAACCCGTCGGTCTTATCCGAATTTGACAGGTCGGCAGAAGAAACCACCAGGTTTTCGATTTTGTCTGCAAGGTATGCCAGAACTGCACCTGAAGCTGCCCGTGATGCAATACCTTCTTTCTGTTCGATTTGCGAGAAATCAATCTCAGGAAGTTCCATACTGAGAAACTTCTGTAGTTTTTCTGCAAGTGCGGGATTATGCTTTTCCCATTCCACCTGTTTTGCTTTCCTGGTTTTAGCCTGTTCCCGCTTTTTTTGAAGAGCTTCATGGTAATGTTCTTTCACATCGGGAAAAATAAGAAAAGGATTATCAGGATCACTTCCTAAATTGGTTATAGTTTTTGAGAATGAAGCTCCTGCACTACCGATAGGCATCCCATGTGTAGATGATTGCTTTTCGTAATTTTCACCCTCTTCGGTTACACAACCTTTACCCATAATAGTTCTTCCGATTATCAGGAATGGTTTCCCTTTTTCTTCACCGGCTTCTTTCAGCGCAAGACGTATCTCATCAGCATTATGACCGTCAATGGTTTTTACCCGCCAGCCCCATGCCTCATATTTTTTTTCAGTGTTTTCAGCTGTCACTGCACTGGTATTTGTAGAAAGCTGGATATCATTTGAATCATAGAACATTACCAGGTTACTGAGTCCGAGGAATCCTGCCAGCCGCCCGGTACCCTGTGATATCTCTTCCTGCACACCACCATCTGAGATAAATGTATAAATATTGTGCGACATCCAGTCGCCGAACCGTGCAGCAAGGAACCGTTCTGCTATAGCAGCACCAACTGCCATTGCATGACCCTGTCCGAGAGGTCCGGAGGTGTTTTCAATACCATGGTTGATATTACGTTCAGGGTGTCCGGGGGTAGTGCTTCGCCATTGACGGAAATTTTTAATGTCATTGACACTGTAAATGTCAAGTAGTGTAAGTACAGAATATAACATTGGTGACATATGACCGGGGTCTAAAAAAAAGCGGTCACGGTGTGGCCATGCCATATCATCCGGATCGAAGTTGAGAAATTCGCTATAGAGAATATTGATAAAATCAGCGCCTCCCATAGCGCCCCCGGGATGTCCCGATTTGGCTTTTTCTACCATTGCGGCTGATAAAGCCCTGATATTGTCTGATGCGCGGTTAATGATTGAATTATTCATAAAAGTTTTAAAAGTTTGAAATTTGAATTTGTCAAAAATAGCTGAATTTTTGAGAAAGATGAAAACAAATTAAACCTCATATGTTGATGATGCCGTATCTCCTCCTCTGCCGGTCCAGTCGGTATGGAAAAATTCACCTCTTGGTTTATCAATTCTTTCATATGTATGTGCTCCGAAATAGTCGCGTTGTGCCTGTAATAAATTAGCAGGGAGCCTTTCTGCCCGGCTGTATCCAGTATCTTCTCTACCAGGTTTTCGCCCATAACTGCCAATCCGATAAGTCCGATATTTGCTCTGTTTTCCATTTAGTTATTTGCTTTTATTTTGAAATCCAAATTGTTTTATTTTTTCTATTAGTGAAGAGGGTACATTATCAGGAACTACATTGTATGCCTTGAATTCTCTTCTTACCGGATAGTTTTCCCGGAGGTATTCAAATTTATCCGGATCTTTTCTCAATGCCAGATCGTCCTGTTTAACAGGGTAAGTATGGTAAATTAAATCATACAGGAGAGTTTCCGGCATATTATTTTTTCCATCAATATAAATGTCGGGTTGTTCAGGTGAAGGTATTTTCCCGGGGTACCAGTTTTCCAGTGGCAGCTTAAAATAATGTGCTAATGCTTTCACTGACATTGAAGTGCCATTAGCTTTCCCATCCTGCGAATATCCGGCAATATGAGGAGTGCCGATATCAACCATTTGCAGCAGCTCTTTGTCAATATCAGGTTCATTTTCCCATACATCAAGTATTACTCCTTTTAAACGTCCCTGTTTCAAAGTTTGTTTCAGAGCCTGTTCATCCACAACACTTCCCCTTGAAGTATTAATGAGTATACAATCATGTTTCAGACAATTCAGAAACTGATTGTTTACCATATGATATGTTTTATCGGGATCAGAAAAAGTAAGAGGAACATGAAGAGTCACAATATCTGCCTGGTGGATAAGATCATAAAGCTCAGTAAATATTGATGATCCTTCACGACGTTCCCTGGGGGGATCGTTCAGTAGAACTTTCATTCCCAGTAATTCACCTAGTTTTTTTACTTTCGAACCAACATTTCCTACACCTATAATTCCAAGCGTAAGAGTGCCGGTGTTAAGAAGGTATTTCCTGATAAGGTAAACCAGAACCGCTGCCAGATATTGTTGAACCGAGGCAGAGTTACAGCCCGGTGCATTTGTCCAGGCAATTCCCTGCTTTTTACAGTATTTATCATCAATATGATCATGACCGATGGTAGCTGAAGCAATGAATTTAACACTTGATCCTTCAAGGAGTTTTCTATTGCATATGGTACGTGTACGGATAATAAGTGCATCAGCATCTTTTACAACATCATGAGATATATGATCACCCGGAAGATAAATAACCTTAGCAAAAGGTTCAAGAACACCTTTCAGGAACGGAATATTTTCGTCAGCAACTATTTTCATTTTTCAGATGAAGAATTCTTTTTGAGGTTTAAATTCTGTTAATATTTTTTGGGATACTGTCATAATCTTTTTAATGAATAATGAACAATGAATTGTTTATTTGAAGGCTTGTTCCCCGGGTTTTTGGCAGATAGGGAAATAAATTATCCCCTTTTCAAGAAAAGTAATAGTGTCATTTGTCAGGTCATAACCAACAAAGGTTATTTAATTCTTTCCTTTATGGTTCAGATAACTGGCTTTATTTGGTCTTATTCAGTTTCGGGGATCATTTCAAAAGGGATAATTATCATAGATTGATAATCATCCCCGCAGTCTTTCATATCAAAATCATCCTCTTCGTAATGCCATTTGATTTCGACTTTCTTATCGTTTCTAATGATCTCTTCCATTTTCCTGAAGATTGCCAACAGTACTTTTGAAGAACTGGTATTGAAGTATTCCAGTTGTATTCTAACTTCTGTGTAATCCAGCGGGTCTTTGATATAATCATCAAGCCAGGAAAGAAAAGGAGCATAAAAACTACTGTGGTTCTCAGGGATGGATTTCCCGCTTATGACAAGAAGTTTCTTATCCCAATCAAATCTAATGGTAGGAGTTTTCTGTGTTCCCTCAATTAAGTAAGGTTCAATTTTCATTTAATACAAGATACTATTAAGAATGAACTTAATATAGAAAGTATAAATATATTAATTATTTTTTATTTTTGGAAGTTTTTTCGACTCAATTCTGGTTTGAACTTCATATTCCCATTTACATTTTTGGGAACAAAACACTTTGGGAATGCTAAAAGCACTGTCAATGAGATATAATCTCTCTTTCCCAATTGTTTTACCGCACCATGAACAATGAATTCTCATCTTTTTTTTAGTTGTTAGAAAAAACTGTTGGGTGGGTTAATTTCAGATGCCTTTTCTTGATTATTGCCCATAACCCAACAGTTTATCTCCATGTACTCCGGTGAATAATTCGTAAGAACAAGGAGAAACTCAAGTGTAAAAATAATGTAATTCTGCCTTATTGAAACAAGTTTAATGTTCTATTATGTGAATAGCTTCTTTTCTTGGATGAAACAGTGAAAATTCAGTATGAAGATGATAAGGAAGAAGGAAGAGGGCAGAAGGCAGAAGGCAGAAGGCAGAAGGCAGAATGAAGAGAAAAGGAGAAAAGGAGAGGGGGCGAAGAGGGGAAGAGAGGAAAAAAGAGGTGAGAGATGAATTGTGAGTAAAGAAGTCGAAAGTCGAAAGGTCAAAAAGTTAAACATATAACATATAGCATATAACTTTTTACTGATTCTGATTTTTTCTGTTTGAAACCAATTCGCCGGTTTGAATTAATCTCATTGATTGTTCTACAGCCATTATAAGTAATTCGCCGGCGTTTTTTATAGATTCGTCTATATTCATAGGTTTATTTGTTATCGGGATAATTGCCCGGAATCCTTTTTTATATAATTCATTGATCCCGTCTTCCACTATTCCCGCGAAAGCTATAACAGGTATATTATATTTACCGGCAATACCGGCTACTCCGGCAGGTGTTTTTCCATAAGCTGTCTGGCTGTCAATTTTTCCTTCGGCAGTAATTACAAGATCAACGTCCTGCATATGGTTCTCAAGTTCCACAACTTCTTTCACAATATCAAATCCCGGTTTTATTTCAGATGGCAGGAACGCCAGTATACCTGCACCCAATCCACCGGCTGCACCGGAGCCCGGGATATTTTCAACCGAAATACCTTGTTGTTGCCTGACAATATCAGCAAAATGTTGCAGGTTAGCTTCCAGCCGCCTGACCATATCTGTATTTGCACCTTTTTGCGGACCATATACTGCTGAAGCCCCGGTTTTTCCAAGAAGTGGGTTCAAAACATCGCTTGCAATTATAATTTTTGATTGTTTCAGACGTTGATCAAGCTTGTCAGTTTTGATAGATACCAGTTCTTTTAATGCTCCGCCACCTGGTTCAATTTCACGCTTATTCGCATTAAGAAATTGTATGCCCAGTGCCTGCAGCATTCCGGTACCGGCATCGTTTGTAGCACTTCCACCGATACCTATTATAATTTTTCTACAACTTTTATTTAAGGCATGCTTAATTAATTCACCGGTGCCATACGAGGTAGTTTTCCAGGGATTTCTTTCATTCTCTTCCAGTAGTTCAATTCCCGATGCAGATGCCATCTCTATTACCGCTGTTTTTCCATCACCTAGCACTCCAAAGTGTGCTGAAATTTCTCTCATAAGCGGATCGTGGACTTTTTTATGGAAAATTTTTCCATTTGTTGCAGTAACCAATGTAACCACAGTGCCTTCCCCTCCGTCAGCCAGAGGCACCAATTTTATACTGGCATCCGGAAAGACATTCCTGATTCCCATCTCAATGAATTTAGCGACATCAGGAGATGTAAGGCAATCTTTAAATGAATCGGGGGCGATTAGTATTTTCATGTTCGTTTCATTATAATTCATTATATTTTCTGGCTGAATTTCTTGATTTTTCTACCGGATACTTTTTTTCATTCTTCTTGATTTTTTCAAGGATTATCTGTTTTATATCGAAATCATGCTTTTCGGCCAGGAGAAAGGCATATGCCAGGATATCAGCAAGTTCATCCTGAATACTTTCCCGATCTGTTTTTTCCGCTTCATTTTCATCTTTCCACAAAAAAAGTTCGTTAAGCTCGGCAGCTTCAATTGAAAGTGCCAGTGCAAGATCTTTTGTATTGTGGAATTGTTTCCAGTTACGCTTATCGCGGAAAGTAATAAGTGCTTCTATGATACTTTGGATCTCAGCCATTTGATTTTTTGATAAAGGTAATAAAATCAGGAAGCATTTAACCTGCATTTTTTCCTGGAAAGTCAGAATAACTAATAGCTTTTAACTTTCAACTAATTAAAAGTGGTGATGTGGTAATTAACTTTTTCCCTTCCATAAGCATAGCAGGTATGTGGAATTCCTGAAAAAATATTTACCATGACTTTTATTGTTTTGTTTATCATCAGACTGTGTAAAAGAGTTAGCTATATTATTCTATAAACAATCAGAATTTTGTATATTTACGTATAAAATGTCCAACAAACCTGAAATAAAGATCAATTATGATCATCACCGGGATAAACACAAATATTTCGCAAACGGACTTTAAAAAATTACGATTAAAAATACACATACACATACACACCCTATTTAGAGATGTATATGTAGTTTAAACAAGTGGACATAGATAATATATATGTAAGTTTACATATCTGGAATTGTTAGCAAACATGCCGGGAAGAAATGCTATCGCACAAAACACAGAGAATGGCAAATAGACATATATATATTTTTTATCTTGCACAGAAAGAAAAGATAAGATAAGATAACCAATATTAATCTATAAAATAGTACAATTATGAAACATGCAAATTGCTTAATGATTGCTTTCTATTTGTTTGCAACAGCAATGCAAGCACAGGAAGTAGTATCCACGGCAGGAAGCTATGGAGAAACAACCTCCGGTTCGCTTAG
>JAUXED010000152.1 GCA_030618105.1 Bacteroidota bacterium
ACTATTAATGACCACCTAATGACTTCTTCAATGACTATTAATGACCACCTAATGACTTCTTCAATGACTATTAATGACCACCTAATGACCACCTAATGACTTCTTCAATGATCATCGTAAAAAAAAACTGCCTCTTATTTGAGACAGCCTTTCAAATTCCCTCAGGATTATTAAAACTTTAGTCACTTTAAACTTCTTATTCTTTTCTTCTCAACTTTAGGCACTTCAAACTTTAGGCATTTTAGGCACTTCTTTTTTTACAATTCCCATGTATTTCCGCTATTCAACAGATCATCAACACACTTAATCTCCGCTTTTGCTCTTATCTCCTCCATCTGATGGTTTACATCATAATCATATGTTTGAGCGTCAACGCTTCTGATAATGCCAAGAGCAACAGGATAGTCAGGATACTGCATGTTTGTCAGCATCAGGTGTATTCCCGGATTTATTTCTTTTGCATTATGGACCAATAAATCATCTTTGGTTATCCCATTCTCACCAATATTCACTACTTTCAATTTATTATCTTTACATATGATACCTCTATCGTTATCTTTCCCAAAGATCATTGGTTCATTATGATGCAGAATTATTTGTCTGTTCTCTTTCTCATCTTTATCAGTAAGATAACTATAAATTTTATCATTGTAGATAACACAATTCTGAAGCACCTCAACAACAGAAGTCCCTTTAAATTTTCCCGCCTGGATATAAATTTCAGTAGATAGTTTCACGTTACTGTCAATTGTCCTGGCAAAGAATTTTCCCTGAGCACCAATTACAAGTTCTCCCGGATGAAAAGGTTCTTCGACTGTTCCGTATGGTGATGTTTTTGTTACCAATCCCTTGAAGGAGGTAGGTGAATATTGTCCTTTAGTAAGACCATATATCTGATTATTGAAAAGTATGATATTTATATCAACATTTCTCCGGATAGTATGAATAAAATGATTCCCTCCAATAGCAAGGGCATCTCCATCGCCTGTAATTTGCCATACACTTAGTTCGGGATTAGCAATTTTTATACCAGTGGCAATAGCTGAAGCCCGTCCATGAATTCCATGGAATCCATAAGTATCCATATAATATGGAAAGCGGGAAGAACAACCGATACCTGAAACAAAAACAAAATTTTCTTTTGGAATATCCAATTCAATCAGAGCACGCTGAATCGCATTCATAACAGCATGATCTCCGCATCCCGGGCACCAGCGGGCTTCCTGATCACTCTTCAGATCTTTAACTGTGAGTTTATGTGTTGTGTCAGACATTTTATTTATCCTCCAAAATTTTATTGATGTTCTTTTTTAGTTCAATCACAGTAAAAGGAAGTCCCTGTATCTTATTATACTGGCTGAACTTGATTTCCTGGTATTTCATTCTTAGATAATCAGCAAATTGACCCAGGTTCAATTCACAAACTACTATTTTCTTAAATTTTCTAAAAACATCTCCGGCATTTTTGGGAAGTGGCCGGATGTAATTAAAATGGGCAAGACTAACTTTCTTTCCCTCTTCCCTCAATTCATTCACTGCTGTAATAAGGTGTCCATATGTGCCGCCCCAGCCAACAACAAGAATATCACCATCTTCACCCCCTTCCACCTCAAGATCAGGAATGAAATCAACGAGCTTTTCAACTTTTTCATCTCTTATTCTTACCATTTTCTCATGATTTTCAGGATCATGCGAAACATTACCGGTAAGAGCATCTTTTTCCAACCCGCCTATTCTATGTTCCAGACCCTTTGTGCCAGGCAGTGCCCATGTTCGTGCAAGCCTTTTATTATCTCTTTTATAAGGCTCCCAGTTTTTTGTGTCTTCTTTTACAATAGGAGGTTTAATATCAGGATAATCAGCCATTTTGGGGATTCTCCATGATTCAGTTCCATTAGCCAGAAAACCATCTGACATTAATATAACGGGGGTCATATGTTCAAGGGCGATCTTTGCAGCTTCAAATGCATATTTAAAACAATTAGAAGGAGTACTTGCAGCTAAAACCACTACCGGGCATTCACCATGCCTGCCATATAATACCTGCCAGAGATCAGCCTGCTCGGTTTTTGTAGGCAATCCTGTTGAAGGGCCACCTCTTTGTACATTAATAATTACAATTGGAAGTTCAGTCATCACTGCCAGTCCTATAGCTTCAGATTTCAAAGCCAGTCCGGGACCTGAAGTTGTTGTTACACCAAGCTTCCCTGCAAAACTCGCTCCAATAGTTGTACATATTCCCGCAATTTCATCCTCAGCCTGAAAAGTAATAGCACCCAGGTCACGCCTAAGCGCCACATCTTCCAGAATACCTGTAGCCGGAGTTATCGGGTAAGAACCAACATACACGTTCAGTCCGGCTTTCTCAGCAGCAGCAAGAACTCCCCAGGCTATAGCAGTATTTCCATTGATATTACGATATCTTCCCTTTTTTACTTCAGCCCGACTAATATTATAAGGGCATAAAGCCTCCATAGTTTCAGCATAATAGTAGCCGGCTTTAAGCACTTTTTTATTGGCTTCAATGACCATGGGTTTATTCCTGAATTTCTCCTTGAAAAAGTTTTCAGTATAATCAAGCGATTTACCGAATAGCCAGTAGACCATCCCCAAAGCGAACATGTTCTTTGTTCGTAAGATACTTCTTCTGTCGAGGTCTATATCCTTGAGTGCCTCTTTAGTCAGACTTGTAATCGGGGCTTCAACTACCATGAAGTTATCTAAAAATTCCTTACCAATTGGATTTGAATCATACCCTGCTTTTTTAATTCCTTTTTCATCAAAATTGTCAACATCAAGAATAATCACTCCTCCCCGCTTAACCCATTTTGTATTTGCTTTAAGAGCAGCTGGATTCATCGATACCAAAACATCAGCAAGATCTCCGGGAGTTTTTACTTCCGAATGTCCGACATGAACCTGAAATCCGGAAACTCCTCCCACAGTACCTGAAGGTGCACGGATCTCTGATGGATAATCGGGAAATGTTGACATGTAGTTACCGAATAAAGCTGCTGTGTTCGAAAAAAGGGTTCCGGTAAGTTGCATCCCATCACCAGAGTCTCCGGAGAACCTAATAACCATTTCATCGCGTTCAACGACTTCGGTTTTTTTATTCATAGTTTATATATTTAATATGTTATATGATTCAGCTCGGTTTTGAAAAAAATTTCTTACTTACAAAAGTAAATATTTTACAATACCAAAATATTATTTTCCCATGTTTTTTTCAGCAGGAATAGCTTATAAAGTTCTATCAATTAAAAAATTAAGTAAATCAATATCCAACAACATATTTTCACATATTGAATGCATGATCAGAAGAAAGCATTTTTTCAATTCCAGAAATCGATTTTTTTGAGATCTATTGCATCCTCAAAAAACATTTTGGCTATTTTCTCAAAGAATGGTGTGAAATCGGAGATATAAAATTGATCCTTTTGTGATTTCCCGGTATTCAAAAGGTTTCTTTCAGTAAGTATACTTTTAAGGAACTCTGCAACAATCCTTCCTGAATCAATTACATCAATATTAAAATTAAAGAATTTGGTTATCTGATTCTTAATAATAGGATAGTGTGTGCATCCAAGTATAAGTGTTTCAATATTTTTCATGCTTTTATCGGAGAGGTACGTTCTTATAATTGCATTACTTATATCATCATAAATAAACCCTTCCTCTATCATTGGGACAAATAAAGGGGTTGCCAATGATAATACTTCATATTCAGCATTATTCTTTTTCAATGCTTTTTCGTATGCTCCCGAATTTATCGTCCCTTTGGTGCCTATAACCCCAATCTTTTTATAATTGCTTTTCCCAATATATTTAGTTACAGGATCAATTACATTTACCAGTTGAATTTTTTTATCAAAAAAATTTGCAAGATCAGTAAAAGCTAATGCAGAAGCAGTATTACATGCAACCAGAATAGTCTTGCATTTTTTCTCGAGGAGAAAACCGGTAATTTTTTTTGAATAATAAATTATCGACTTTGCTGATTTATCCCCATAAGGAAGATGGGCAGTATCTCCAAAATATAT
>JAUXED010000013.1 GCA_030618105.1 Bacteroidota bacterium
TGCTTGATTGTCGGGAAAAACCCGGTGCAAAACACCCAAGCTTGACCTTAGCTCTTTAAATTTCGCCGGCAGTCCAGAGCATCCTGCCAACTAACTTTGAATTACCTGCGCCTCGTTACCGGGTTGGAACAAAGTAAAACCGCCCGCGAGACGTCTCGTCCCAATATCTAATACCGGGATTAAGCAACTAACCTACTAAACTTCGGTCAGGCAGCGAGAGCGTAATTGTTTTCGCCATTTATGGTTTGCGATTGAGTTTAACGAGCATAATCACCAAGCTCGGCATGCTTGCATAACATCTTGCCCGGATGTCAAAACCAGTCAGCCCCTATGTTATGTTCAACACAATTGCAAAAGTACAAAAATTAAGCCAGAAATGGAAGAGGTGAAGGGGTGAAAAGGAGAAGAGGAGAAGAGGAGAAGAGACGATTGTACGATAGAATGATAGAACGATAGAACGATAGGACGATAGGACGATGGTACGATAGGACGGAGAGAGGAGAGTTATGAGTAATGGGAGTGACCAGAAACCAGTAACAAGCAACCAGCAACAGCCAAAATCTTTACATGTTATTAAAATAGTTTCTGGTTCATTTCATTTTCTTATTTTTAGAGTAAATTATTTTTTGATCATTATGAAAGCAAAAGTTGGAATACTCAGGGAAACAAAAACACCTCCCGACCGCAGGGTAGCAGTTACACCTTCACTGGCATTTGAGATGAAGAAAAAATTCCCGGATGTTGAATTAAGAGTGCAGGAGAGCGATCTGCGCTGTTTCGGCGATAAAGAATATATTGATTCGGGCATAAATGTATATGAGGATATTTCTGATTGTGATATCCTGATTGGTGTAAAGGAGGTTAATATTCCAGTCCTGATACAGGATAAAACATACCTGTTTTTTTCACATATAGCTAAAAAGCAACCCTATAACAGGGACCTGTTACAGGAAATAATCAGGAAGAGGATCACTCTTATTGATTATGAGTACCTGACAGATGAGAATAACCTTCGTATTGTGGCATTCGGTTACTGGGCTGGTATTGTAGGAGCTTTTAACGGACTGCGTGCCTGGGGGGAAAGGTACAATTCGTACGATCTGAAACCGGCGCATGAATGTTATGATATGAGAGAGATGTTGAATGAGTTAAAAAAAGCAAACCTCCCTGCAATAAAAATATTAATTACAGGTGGAGGAAGGGTAGCATACGGAGCACTGGAAGCATTAGCCCCTTTGAATTTACGTGATATTTCACCGGAAGAGTTTCTTACCGAAACTTTTGATGAACCGGTAATTTGCAGAATCGATCCCGATCATTATGTTCGCAGGAAAGATGGCAGAACATTTGATCTTCAGCATTTTTTTGACCATCCTGCTGAATATAAATCCACATTCCGGCCTTTTACAAAAGTCACCGACCTGTTGATACTTTGCCATTTCTGGGATCCGGCATCCCCGGTGTTTATGACAAAAGAGGATATGCGGTCTGATGATTTCAACATTAAGGTAATTGCTGATGTAAGCTGTGATATTGATGGTCCTGTTCCGTCAACTATCAGAGTTTCGACAATTGCTGAGCCGATATATGGTTATAATCCATTAACAAATGAGGAATCAGAGCCATTTGACAAGGAAAGTATTACAGTAATGGCAGTGGATAATTTGCCTGGTGAGTTGCCAAGGGATGCCTCCGAAGAGTTTGGAAAAACATTATTGGATAAAATTTTGCCATCATTATTAGAAAACGATAATAAGGGAATTATTGAACGGGCAACCATTGCTAAAAATGGAAAATTAACAAAAAAATTTGCTTACCTCCAAAACTATCTGGAAGGAAAAGAATAGGGTAACCCTCATCACCTCATCACCTCATCACCTCATCACCTCTTTTAATGCACGGATTGTTTTAGAGGGATTATCTGAACTAAATACGGTATTTCCGGCTACCAGAACGTCAACACCTGCTTCAACCAGTTTTTTTGCATTTGATAAATTCACACCACCGTCAACTTCAATGAGGGCTTTTGATCCGGTTTTTTCGCGTAGTTTAACAAGATTGCCTATTTTTTCATAAGAACTTTCAATAAATTTTTGTCCGCCATATCCGGGATTAACTGTCATTATCAAAACCAGATCAAGTTCAGGCAGAATTTCTTCAAGCAGATCTACAGGGGTAAGTGGATTAAGTGAAACGCCCGGTTTCATACCCAGGGTTTTTATTACCTGCACTGTTCTGTGCAGATGTTTGCATGCTTCATAATGGACAGTAAGAACATCGGCACCTGCTTCATGAAATTCATTCAGAAATTTGTGCGGTTCTACAATCATCAAATGTACATCAAGTGGTTTTGATGCAAGTTTCTTAATAGTTTCAATTAAATGAAATCCAAAAGAGATATTTGGTACAAAAACCCCGTCCATAACATCAATATGAACCCAATCAGCTACGCTATTGTTTATCTTTTTTATCTCATTTTTCAAGCAGCTAAAATCAGCAGTTAGTATCGATGGTGCAACCAGATGGTTCATATAGATTAGTTTTATTTACAGACAAAAATAAAAAATCCCTGAAAATCAGGGAACTATTTTTAACAAAATGTTTATCTAGTATGTAATCCCGTTAAATGATTACCGCGCAACCTCAAACTTCAAACCTCAAACTTCTCTTACCCCAGGTATGTTCTCAGTATTTTACTGCGGGTTGTGTGTTTAAGTCTTTTTATTGCTCTTTCTTTGATTTGCCGTACCCTCTCACGGGTAAGTTTAAATACCTCACCGATTTCTTCCAGTGAATGCTGGTGACGTCCTGCCAGGCCAAAATAGAGATTGATTATATCTGCTTCCCTGTTAGTAAGAGTTTTCAGAACTCTTTCAATTTCTTTTTTAAGAGAGTCGGTAAGTAGCTCTTTTTCAGGGCTCGGAGAGTCTTTGCTAAGATAAACATCATACATATTTCCGTCATCGTCATTTCCAAGCGGGGCATCCATAGATACATGTCTTCTGGAGTGACGTATAACTTCTTTTATATCTTCAGGTGCCAGTTCAAGCACTTGACCTATCTCACGGGCAGTAGGTTCTCTTTCATATTTTTGCTCTAAATCGGCAAAGACTTTATTAATTCTGTTTATCGAACCTATTTTGTTTAAAGGCAGTCTGACAATTCTTGCTTGTTCAGCCAGTGCTTGCAGGATTGATTGTCTGATCCACCAGACAGCATATGAAATAAATTTAAAACCCCTTGTTTCATCAAATCGCTGAGCAGCTTTAATAAGTCCTAAATTTCCCTCGTTGATCATATCCGGGAGACTCAAGCCCTGGTTCTGATATTGCTTTGATACGGAAACAACAAATCTAAGATTTGCTTTTACCAGAATAGTAAGTGCATCAATATCGTCATTGTGAATTCTTCTGGCAAGTTTAACTTCCTCATCTGCAGTTATAAGGTCAACTTTACCAATTTCGTGAAGATACTTATCAAGTGAAGCAGTTTCACGGTTTGTAACTTGTTTTATGATCTTAAGTTGACGCATAGATAAACTTATTGGCAAAAATTATACGAGAAATAAATTAAAAGGTTTCATTTATCATAAAAAAAAACATTTTTTTATTTTTTGTTTTGTTAATTATTTCGAATTGTTTATACTTGCACAATATTTCCATGTAGCGTATTACATTCCTTATAAGTTTTAATCCATTACATATTATCTCAATACTATCTGAGAATTTCACAGAATTATTTTTATAAACCCATTTTTATACATAGATGTACGATATACTTGAATTGAATAACAGGAAAGTTTCTGAATTAAGGGATCTTGCTAAAAGCCTTAAAATAAAGCGGGTCGACTCGTTGCGTAAACAGGATCTGATTTACAAAATCCTTGACGAACAGGCGATAACAGCAACTGATAAGAAAAAGCCCGAAGCAAAAAAGCCCGAAGCAAAAAAGCCCGGCAGAAATGAAAAAGCTGAAATTAAAAAGTCAAAAAGAGAAAGAATACCCTCGCTGAGATCAGGGAAAAAGGAATCTGATAAGAAAACATACAGCCCAGGGGATGACTATAAGCAAAGACCTGCTAAACATGATGTTTCGGAATCTTCCGGAGAAAAGAAAGAATATGATAAAAAACCCGTAAAATTCCAGTTACCTGAGAAACCGGAAATAAGGATTGATTTCAATAAGTCTGATACAAGAGATCATACAGCACCACCTCAGCAAAGAGAAAAGCCGAAAAGCAGTAAAGATTTCAAAAAATCCGATACTCCGGTCCCTGACCTTAAGCATCAAACAAGGGAAAAGTTAAGCGGCAATAAGGATTTTAAAAAATCAGGACCGGTAGATCGTTTTTCCCCGCAAAAGAAAAGAGCAGAAAAAGTCCAGGAAAAATATGATTTTGAGGGACTTATTATAAATGCCGGAGTGCTGGAGATAATGCCTGACGGATATGGATTTTTACGATCAGCCGACTATAATTATCTTAATTCGCCCGATGATATTTATGTGTCACAATCACAGATCAAGTTATTTGGGCTGAAAACAGGCGATCTGGTTAAGGGTAGTATTCGTCCTCCAAAAGATGGTGAAAAATACTTTCCGCTTATTAAGGTTGAAGAGATTAACGGCAGGAGTCCGGACTATATCCGTGACAGGGAACCATTTGATTATCTCACACCACTTTTTCCTGACGAGAAATTTATTCTTACCGGATCAAGTGGGGGAAACTTATCGGTAAGGATCGTAGATATGTTTTCTCCTATCGGAAAAGGACAGCGCGGACTGATAGTAGCTCAACCAAAGACCGGAAAAACAGTTCTTCTCCAGGAGATTGCCAATGCAATTGCCAAGTATCAACCCGAGGTTTATCTTATGGTTCTTTTAATTGACGAGCGTCCTGAGGAGGTAACTGATATGGCAAGAAATGTGAATGGTGAAGTAATTGCTTCAACGTTTGACGAACCTGCTGAAAGACATGTAAAGGTTGCCAATATTGTGATTGAAAAAGCTAAAAGAATGGTGGAATGTGGTCATGATGTTGTTATATTGCTTGATTCTATTACTCGCCTTGCGAGGGCTTTCAATACAATTGCTCCTGCTTCCGGGAAAGTTCTTTCGGGTGGTGTGGATTCTAATGCATTGCATAAACCTAAGCGATTTTTTGGTGCTGCCAGAAATATTGAAGAAGGCGGTTCGCTTACCATTCTGGCAACCGCCCTCACTGATACAGGCTCAAAGATGGATGATGTGATTTTTGAAGAATTTAAAGGTACCGGAAATATGGAACTTCAGCTTGACAGGAAACTTTCAAATAAGCGGATCTTTCCATCTATTGATATTCCTGCTTCAAGTACAAGAAGAGAAGATTTGTTGCTGGATAAGGATATGATGAACAAAATATGGATTTTAAGGAACTATCTTACTGATATGAACTCTGTTGAAGCTATGCAATTCCTCCGCGACCGTCTTGCACAAACCCAATCAAACGAAGAATTCCTGATATCTATGAACAGTGGGTAAACCTATTGTATCATTATAATAATACAGATTTTTTCTCCAATATTTTTTTTGTGATAAATCTCATTTGTATCGCGGATGTTTTGCCTTATATTTGTACCCCGGTAAAAAATATATTGAAAATCAACTGAGCTTATTTGAAAGAAATATATTAAATGCCCGGCTGTTTTTACAGGTTTGTCTTTCGAAACTAATTTGGATTATTTTACTTTTATATGATTATTCAAAAATAAAAATTTATTTACAAAATATTTAAGAGGTTTAAAATGACAAAAAAGAAAAAATTTATCACACTTGATGGGAATACTGCTGCTTCGCATATAGCTTACATGTTCAGTGAGGTTGCATGTATTTACCCGATTACTCCATCTTCCACAATGGCAGAAAACGTTGATGAATGGGCTGCTAATGGCAGGAAGAATATTTTTGGAGAGAAAGTTGAAGTATCTGAAATGCAGTCTGAAGGAGGTGCCTCCGGTGCGGTTCATGGTGCAATGCAAGCAGGTGCTCTTTCTTCAACTTATACCGCATCTCAGGGACTGCTTTTAATGATCCCCAATATGTATAAGATAGCTGCAGAACTTTTACCCGCAGTGTTTCATGTAAGTGCCCGTAGTGTGGCTGCTCATGCTCTCTCAATTTTTGGTGATCATAGCGATATTTATGCAACCCGTCAAACAGGGTTTGCTTTGTTGGCAAGTGGCAGTGTCCAGGAGGTTATGGATCTTGCTGCAGTGTCTCATCTTTCAGCAATAAAAACCAGTTTGCCGTTCCTTCACTTTTTTGATGGATTCAGGACATCCAATGAGGTACAAAAGGTTGAAGATATTGACCAGGACGAACTTGCTAAACTTATTGATTATGACGCACTTGAAAAATTCAGAAATAATGCTCTTAATCCTGAGCATCCAGTTACAAGAGGTACTGCTCAAAATCCGGATATTTTTTTCCAGGCCAAAGAGTCAATAAACAGGTTTTACGAACCGGTACCTGACCAGGTTGAAGCATATATGCAGGAAATAAAAAAGCTTACGGGAAGGGAATATCATCCTTTTAATTATTATGGCGCACCCGATGCTGAGAATATTGTTATAGCAATGGGATCGGTTACTGATACCATCAGGGAAGTTGTGGATTGGCTGAATAAAAAAGGAGAAAAAGTCGGGCTGATATCAGTTCATCTTTATAGGCCTTTTTCAGAAAAATATTTTTTTAACGTTCTGCCTGAAACAGTGAAGAAAATTACTGTGTTAGACCGTACTAAAGAACCTGGTGCAAATGGAGAACCATTATATCTTGATGTCAGGAATCTGTTTTACAGAAAAGAAAATGCACCTGAGATAATTGGAGGAAGATATGGTTTAAGCTCAAAAGATACAACACCGGCTCACATTATTTCGGTTTTTGATAATTTAAAGAAAAAAGAGTCAAAAAATCATTTTACTATCAGTATCATCGATGATGTTACATTTACTTCATTGCCAATTCTTGAGGATGTAGTTGTTGCTCCTGAAGGAAGTTATGAAGCAAAATTCTATGGGATAGGAGGCGATGGAACTGTTGGAGCTAATAAGAATTCGATAAAGATAATTGGTGAATCAACCGATAAATATTGCCAGGCATACTTTGAATATGACTCAAAAAAATCTGGTGGCAGTACAATTTCACACTTGCGGTTTGGTAATCACACAATCAAGTCGATTTATTATGTGAACACTCCTGATTTTGTAGCATGTCATGTTCCGGCATATCTATGGAAATTTAATATTTTGAAAGGCATAAAAAAAGGTGGGACTTTCCTTCTTAACAGTATCTGGGATGAGGAGGAAACAAAGAATAAACTTCCTGATTCAATAAAGAAAACCCTGGCAGAAAAAGAGATTAACTTCTATATAATCAATGGAACCAATATTGCTGAAGAAATAGGGCTGGGTACCCGAACCAATACTATAATGCAATCAGCTTTCTTTAAAGTTTCTGAGGTGATCCCTTATGATTTATCCGTTAAGGAAATGAAGGAGCTAATTCAGAAAACATATGGCATGAAAGGGGAGAAGATTGTTAATATGAATTGGGCAGCTGTTGATAAGGGTGGTGATGTGAATAAAATCGATGTACCTGTAGAGTGGAAGGATCTGGAACCTGAAGTAAGGGAAAAAAGAGAAGATGTTCCTGAATTTGTACGTGATGTAGCAGACCGGATCAACCGTCTTGAAGGAGACCAGGTTCCTGTCAGTGCGTTTGTTGGCAGAGAAGATGGTTCATTTCCGGCAGGGACCACACAGTATGAAAAGCGTGGTGTTGCTGTTAATGTTCCCGAATGGATACCTGAAAATTGTATCCAGTGTAATCAGTGTGCTTATGTCTGTCCTCATGCTGCTATCCGTCCCTTTCTGTTAACAGATGAAGAATTGAAGAATGCTCCTGAAGGCACAAAAACAATTGAAGGAAAAGGAGGAATTAAAGGATATCATTACAAAATTCAGGTAAGTGTACTTGATTGTACAGGCTGCAGCAATTGTGCTGATATTTGCCCCTCAAAAGAAAAAGCACTTATTATGAAGCATCTTGAAACTCAAGATGCTGAAATTAAAAGGTGGGATTATATGGATAAAGAGGTTGGATATAAGGAAAATGTAGTACCTAAGGATAAGACAATTAAAAACAGCCAGTTCGCTAAGCCTTTGTTTGAATTTTCCGGTGCTTGTCCGGGTTGTGGTGAGACACCATATATTAAAACGATAACGCAACTGTTTGGCGACAGGATGATGATAGCCAATGCAACCGGTTGCTCATCAATATACGGTGGTACAGCGCCTTCATCTCCTTATTGTACAAATGATAAAGGACATGGACCGGCATGGGCAAACTCACTTTTTGAAGACAATGCTGAATATGGTTATGGGATGGCTAAGGGTGTTAACCATTTGCGAAACCGGATTGCTTTGAAAATGAAGGAGGCATTGAATGATAATTTGTCAGATGCTGTAAAAGATGTTTTTAAAGAATGGATTGATAATAAAGATAATGCCGAAGGATCACGTGTCGCTTCAGAGAAAGTGCTTGAAGTTCTTAAGGATGAAAAGTCATCCGTTGCTAAAGAAATTCTTGATCTGAAGCAATACCTGGTTAAAAAATCCGTATGGTCATTTGGAGGCGATGGATGGGCTTATGATATTGGTTACGGAGGACTTGACCATGTTCTGGCATCAGGTGATGATTTCAATATTCTTGTTTTGGATACCGAAGTTTATTCCAATACAGGTGGACAATCCTCAAAAGCAACCCCAATCGGAGCAGTTGCCAAGTTTGCCGCTTCAGGGAAAAAAATCCGTAAGAAAGATCTTGGCGCAATGGCTATGATTTATGGTTATGTGTATGTAACACAAGTTGCTATGGGTGCCAGCCAGTCGCAATTTTTTAAGGTACTGAAAGAAGCTGAAGCTTATCCCGGACCTTCATTGGTTATTGCTTATGCACCTTGTATTGCACATGGTCTCAAGAGAGGAATGCAACCACAAGTTGAGGCAAAAGCAGCAGTTGAAGCAGGCTATTGGCACTTATATCATTATAATCCATTGCTTGAAGCAGAAGGAAAGAATCCGTTTGTTCTGGATTCAAAAGAGCCTGACTGGGATAAATTCCAGGATTTTCTCAATTCGGAAGTAAGATTTGCCTCGTTGACAAAATCATTCCCCGATGAGGCAAAAGTATTGTTCAAAGCAGCTAAAGAGAGCGCACAGTGGAGATATAACTACTACAAGCGTATGGCAGATACCGAATATTCTAAGTAAATAATTTATGTTACTTTAAGAAGGGTGGCATTGCCGCCCTTTTTTTTTAACACTATGCCTTTTATTATATTTGTGTTTTGAATGAGTGAATGAGTAAATGGGAAGAAAAGACGTTATAACTTTAGGCACTTCTTTATTAGTTACAAATGTTTTAATTAATTAAATAAAATTCTGTGGTTTGGGTAGATATTTAGGAATAGATTACGGGATGAAAAGAACCGGTTTGGCTGTAAGTGACCCGACAAAAACAATTGCCAGTCCGTTCACTACAGTTTTAACAAACGACCTGCATTCTTTCATTGAATCTTATATAGCAGATGAAGAACTTGAGGGTTTTGTTATCGGATATCCACGCCAGATGAATAATGAACCATCTGAAGCAGTGAGATATATAAATCCCTTTGTAAAATATCTCGAAAAGAAGTATTCATATATTCCGGTTTACCTGGTTGATGAACGGTTTACTTCTAAGATAGCCATGCAGGCAATGGTTTCAGGGGGTATGAAAAAACAAAAGCGCAGAGATAAGGCGAATGTGGATAAGATAAGTGCTGCAATTATCCTGCAGTCTTTCCTTGATCAAAAAAATCCACAGTCCACAGTCGGCAATCTAAAAACCCGAAACCCGTAACCCGAAACTTGTAACATTTTAGTCATTCAAACTATGAGGTAATTGAATAGTTGCAAAAAAATTTAAATAACATGATATTTCCTGTTTACGTGTATGGACATCCGGTATTAAGAAAAGTAGCCGGTAATATTGATAAGGATTACAAAGATCTGCAACAGTTTATAGCCGATATGTTTGAAACAATGTATGATTCTGACGGAATTGGCCTGGCAGCTCCACAGGCTGGCAAATCCGTTCGATTATTTGTTGTCGATACCACCTCACTTAAGGATGAAGATCCTTCACTTAAGGATTTCAAGAAGGTATTTATCAATCCATTAATTCTTGAAAGGACCGGTGAAATCTCTCCTTTCAATGAAGGATGCCTTAGTATCCCCGGAATCAGGGAAGATGTATCGCGAGAATCAAAGATAAGGATATCATACTATGACAGGGATTTTAATTTTTATGATGAATGGTATGACGGAATACGTTCAAGAATTATCCAGCACGAATATGATCATCTGGATGGTATTTTATTTACCGATCATTTAGCTCCTTTAAAAAAACGCCTTTTGAAAAACAAACTGAATGGAATATCAAAAGGTAAATTCGATGTTGATTATAAAACAGTTCTTCCGGGGAAGAGGGGAAGAAGTAAGTAGTAATAAGTAAGTAGTAAGTAGCGATGTTAGAGACAAGGCATGCCTTGTCTCTTGTAACCAGTGACCAGTAACAAGTAACCAGTCTGAATGCTAAACCGGTTTTTTAGTGAAGTCCCCTTCCTGAGGCTTATATTGCCGTTTTGTTTAGGAATATTATCAGGGTTTGCTACTCAGTTAGAAAGAAATTTTCTGATTGTTGTATTAGTATTTCTTTTAATGGTTATTGGTGCCGACCTAATCCTAAAAATTTCATCAAAATTTTCACGGGAATGGATATATGGGATTATTCTCCAGTTGATCCTGTTTGTATCCGGATTAATAGTTGTTGAATTACGAAGATCAACTCCTGATTACAGGGATCACCTGAATGGTCATAATCTGATAATTGCCGATTTAGTGGAGTTCCCTGAAGAAAAGCCCAACAGTTACAAGGCAATTGCCAGAGTAAGAGCAGTAAAAAATCTGGGGGACTGGAAACAAACAGGAGGGAGGTGTCTGATCTATTTTCGGAAAGATGATAATTCAGCAAAACTTTTTCCAGGTGACAGGGTAGTTTTTATTTCCGGTTTCAGAGAGATACCTTTTAACGGGAATCCTTATGAGTTCAACTACAAAAAGTATATGCACCGGCACGGGGTATTTAAACAAATATTTCTTGAAACGGATGAATGGGAAAAGACAGGAGAGAATAAGGGAAGCCCGTTGCTTCTCGCAGCAGTGAAGATGCAGAATCATTTATTTCATAAATACAGGGAATATGGTTTGAAGGACGATGTGCTGGAGGTTGCAGGTGCTCTTACTTTGGGGCTTAGAGAAAAACTTGGGGACGAAATTAAGCAGTCATACAGGGTTTCCGGTGCAGTGCATATTCTCGCGATAAGCGGGTTGCATGTTGGTATCTTATATATGGTATTATTCTATTCTTTGTCATTTCTAAAAAAAACACGTTATGGAAAGATTGTTATGGTATTGGTTATTTTGTGTGCTTTATGGTTTTTTGCATTATTAACCGGTTTATCCCCTTCAGTTCTCCGGGCAAGTACAATGTTTTCATTTGTTCTTATAGGCCAGTCTCTCAGACGTTATTCCAATGTGTATAACTCCCTGGCAATTTCAGCATTTATTCTTCTTTTTATTAATCCGACATTGATTTCTAATGTAGGATTTCAGTTGTCTTATTGTGCTGTGTTAGGTATTGTTATCCTTCAACCACGCCTGCATAATCTTATGCGCAGCAGATTATGGTTAATTGATAAAATTTCAGGTTTGGTTGCAGTGTCCATTGCTGCTCAACTGGCTGCATTTCCTCTGAGTTTGTATTATTTTCATCAATTCCCTGTTTATTTCTGGCTTACCAATATTATTGTAATTCCTTTTACAACACTGATACTTTATAGTGGATTCCTTTTTTTTGTATTTTCATTCCAGCCACTTGTTGCCGGGTTTATTGGGAAAGTACAGGCATTATTAATAAATGGAATGAATGTTAGTGTTGAGACAATAAAAGATTTTCCGTTATCAATAATTGATGGAGTCTATATTTCTGAGGCAGAAAGTGTAATTCTTTATTGTATTGTAATTTTTACAAGCCTGTTTTTAATTCGAAAAAAAGGTGCATTTTTCCTTCCGGTACTTGGTTCCATTTTATTTTTGTTATCAATAAACCTGTATCAGTTGTACGAAGTGCTTAGGCAAAAAAGTGCCGTATTATACAATATTAATGGTGTTACTGCAATAAATTTTATTAATGGCAGAACAAGTTATATGGTTCATGATGCCGGCGAAAAAAGCATGGATGATAGGCTTAATTATTATACTGAAAATCATATGATTGCATCCGGTATTAAAGAAACGGTTATGTTTTCACTGGCATCTGTTTCAGAAGGCAGAACAGTATTTCGTGATAACTCTCTTTTCCTTTATAAAGGATTTGTAAATTATCATAATTCACATTTTTATATTTATTTTGATAATTTTCAAGGGACATTCAACGATGGAAAAAAGGTAAATGTTGATTATCTTATTTATTCAAATCCTGAGGGTATGAATATTTGTAATTTAAAGAAAGGGATATCCTTTAATAAGCTGATAATAAGCTCTATGATACCTGAATGGAAAGCTCGTTTGCTTCAGGAAGAATGTGACAGAAACAACATTTTCTGTCACCGTGTAAGAGATGATGGCCCCTATATTTTCGGCTTTGAAAAGCAGGATTCATTCTGAATTATGAAAAATTCCGGTAAAAATATTGGTTAATTATTCTGATTATCCCTTAATTTGCCAGACTGTTGAAGAATCAATAAATTAAGATCAATGAGGATTATTATTGGAGGTGCCGGGGAAGTTGGAACACACCTGGCAAGGATTTTAAGTAATGAGAATCATGACATTGTAGTTATTGATCCTGATGAGGATAAACTGCGTTTAATTGATTCATCATTGGATGTTATGGCTATGGTGGGTTCGGCTACTTCAATTGAGCTTCTTGAAGAATCCGGAATAAAAAAGGCTGATTTGTTTATTGCCGTTGCAAATACCGAGCATGCCAATATTACGGCTGCCATTCTTGGGAAAAAACTGGGCGCTAAAATAACAGTTGCCCGAATTGATAATAATGAATTTCTTAAGTATTCAAACACTAAGCTTTTCAGAAGCCTGGGAATTGATTACCTCATCTATCCTGAAAAGATTGCTTCAAGAGAGATAGTTGGTTTACTTCGACAGACAGGTACCACCGAATTCATTAATTTTACCGGTGGAATGCTTTCTTTATTTGTTTTGAAACTTGACAAAAATGCACCTGTTATAAATAAAACATTGCAGGAAGTTTCCCGGAATAAAGGTGCCCTTAATTACAGGGCAGTGGCTATTACCCGCGATGGAGAAACAATAATACCGCGTGGTGATAATGTATTTAAACTAAATGATACAGTATATGTTGTATCAAACAAGGCAGGACTTGAAGATGTTTTGAAATATTCAGGCAAGGAACATTATGGTATCAAAAACCTTATGATATTGGGAGGAAGCCGGATTGGTAAATTGACGGCTATTAAGCTTGAAAATGAGTACCAGATTAAGTTGATTGAAATTGATAAGGCAAAAAGTATACAATTAGCAGATCTCCTGGAAAATACCCTGGTAATAAATGGTGATGGGCGTGATATCGACCTGCTTAATTCCGAGGGATTGCAGAATATGGATGCTTTTATTGCAGTTACAGGTAATTCTGAAACAAATATTCTCTCGTGCCAGCTTGCCCGGAAAATGGGTGTGAAGAAAACTATTGCAGAGGTTGAGAATATAGAATATATTAATCTTGCCGAGAATATGGGAATTGATACCATAATAAATAAGAAACTTATAACTGCCAGCCGGATATCACGATTTACCATGAGTGCCCAGGTTTCTATGATCAAGTGTCTTACCGGTACTGATGCTGAAGCTCTTGAGTTCATTGTAAAACCCGGGTCAAAAATAACGAAAGGTCTTTTAAAGGATATTAATTTTCCCAAAGATGCCCTGGTGGGAGGTATTATCAGGGGTAAAACAAGTTTTATTGCTACAGGTAAGTCCAGGGTTGAAGCAAATGACCGGGTTGTTGTTTTTGCTCTTCCGTCTGCTATACGCAAAATTGAAAGTTTCTTCTAGCATAACTATACCATGATAAATTTCAGGATTATCTTTAAGGTGCTGGGATTGCTCCTTTTACTGGAGGGGCTATTTATGCTTTTCGCGATTCCTTTTTCTTTGTATTATCATGATAATGACCTGGTACCTATATTAATATCTTCCGGAATTTCTATTATTGCCGGTGGACTTACATGGATATTCTTTATTAAAGCTCCAACAAGTTTTGGCAGGCGTGAAGGGTACATTATTGTTGCATTTTCCTGGATCATTTTTTCTTTCTTCGGCAGTTTGCCATTCGTGCTCAGCGGAGAGATCCCTGATTTTACAAATGCCTTTTTTGAAACCATGTCGGGTTTTACAACTACCGGTGCCTCTATCCTTAATGATATTGAATCAATGTCTCACGGATTATTACTTTGGCGTAGTATGACACAGTGGATAGGTGGTATGGGAATTATTGTCCTTTCAATTGCTATTCTGCCCATTCTGGGTGTTGGGGGTATGCAATTATTTATCGCTGAAGTTCCGGGTCCAACTCCCGATAAGCTTCATCCCAGGATTAAGGCTACTGCCACACGTCTTTGGGGTATTTATATAATTTTTACCGGACTTGAAGCTATATTATTATTGTTCGGTGGTATGGACTTATTTGATGCTGTATGTCATTCATTTACAACTATGGCAACCGGTGGGTTTTCAACTAAACAAGCAAGTATAGCATTTTATGCCTCACCCTACATCCAATACGTTATTACATTTTTTATGTTCCTCGCCGGAACCAACTTTACCCTCTCATACTTTGCACTTCACATGAAGTTTGGAAAAGTATGGAAGAATGAAGAATTTCGCTTCTATGTTGGACTATTACTGGGTATTACTTTCATTGTATCGACGGTTCTTTATTTTACTGAAAATCTGTCTGTTGAAGGATCATTCAGGAATGCAGTATTCCAGGTTGTATCAATTATAACAACTACCGGGTATGTTACAGCAGATTATTCCAGATGGGTCCCGTTTTTATGGGTAATTATCCTTATGCTCATGTTCACCGGGGGGTCTGCCGGTTCAACCGGTGGAAGTATTAAGATGATGAGGATACTTTTGTTATTGAAAAACAGCTGGCTTGAATTGAAAAGAATGATCCATCCGAATGCTATTTTGCCTGTCAGGTTTAATCATCGTTCAGTTTCTTCACAGATAATCTCAAATGTTCTGGCTTTTATAATTTTTTATTTGTTAATTACTATTTTTGGAGTAATAGTTATTTCATTTCTGGGTTATGATCTTGATTCATCTTTCGGGGCTGTTGCAGCTACTCTTGGCAATGTAGGCCCGGGAATAGGAGCAGTAGGACCGGCAGAAAACTATTATCATTTCTGCGATTTTGGCAAATGGTTCCTTTCATTTCTTATGTTAATGGGCCGGCTTGAACTGCTTACGGTTCTTGTAATATTCTCACCATCATTCTGGAGAAAGTAGGATAATTGATAACTCTTAACCCCTGACCTGTCCTAATCCTTCCCTGATCACCAACGGTTCATCACCTGTGCAATCAATTATAGTTGATGCCTCATTTTTTCCATAGCCGCCATCAATAACAATGTCAACCAAATCCCGGTATTTTTCGAATATTAACTCAGGGTCAGTGGTATATTCAATAACATCATCAGGGTCGTGTATTGAGGTTGTAATAATGGGTCTTCCCAAACGGCGGACTATTTCAAGAACAATATTATTATCAGGGATCCTTATCCCAATGGTTTTCTTTTTGGTTTTAAATATTTTAGGCACCTGGCTGTTTGCATGTAAAATAAAAGTAAAAGGACCGGGAAGATTCTTTTTCATTAATTTAAAAATATCATTGTCAACTTGCTTTGTGTACTCGGAAAGATGGCTTAGATCATGAAAGATAACAGAGAAGTCGGATTTTGACGGATCTACTCCCTTAATACGTGCCACCTTTTCAACAGCCCGGTGATTTTTCAAATCACATCCCAGTCCATAAACGGTATCGGTAGGATATATTATAAGCCCACCATCATCAAATGTTTTTACTACTTCTTCTAAAAGTTTTTCGCTAGGATTTTCTGTGTAAATTTTAACTAGCATTTTATTACATTTAGCCTAATCCGTTGATTTTACTAAGCAAGGGTGTAAAAGTATTAAAATATTTTAAAGAGTGAAAAAGGATTTTGCGAGGAGTGAAACGACGACGCAAACTCCCAAAAACAACAAGAATGTCAAAGAAATAGACTGTATTGAACTTTACGAAAAACCATAAAAGATTGCTTCTCCGCCAACCGGCGGATCGCAAAATCCATATACTTTTTATGCTTTAAGGAAATACATGACAAGCCTGAATCCTTTAACTTAAAACCCGTAACTCCAAAAAAAGTGGGTAAGCTACTTATATCGCACCGCTACAACCACTTACCCTTGCTACCTTCCGGTCCTGGGGGAGTTCAGCGGGAGCTGGCCGTATAAGACTTACCCGGTACAAAATTAGTAACTTTTATTCATATTGCAAACTGATACTGATTCTTAATGCCTCTTTATTGAAAATGTGCAAAAAAGTTTATATTTGTCAGGTATAACAAAAAACACCTTAATTATGGAAAAGAAAGTTTCAGTTTGGCAAGCAACTTTAAATTCAGGTCTCATTCTTGGACTTGCACTCGTTATTTACACTCTTCTCTTATATTTTCTTGATCAAACCTTTAATAAATCATTAGGCTATGTTTCTATTCTAATCATTATTGGCGGCTTGGTGCTGGGCATCAAATCATTCCGTGATGACGCAAGAGGTGGAATAATGTCATATGGTCAGGGCGTAGGTGCCGGAACAGTAATTGGTTTATATGCCGGGATCATTGGGGCAATATTCACATTTTTGTTATATAAAGTCATTGATCCTGACCTGTTGGGCAAATTGCTGACTTTTACTGAAGAAAAATACCTTGAAAGTGGCAGAGTGCCTGAAGAGATGATTGATCAGATAATGAAGTCACAGAAGAAGTTTATGACACCATTAGTATTATCGGTAAGTTCGATTTTTAGTAATGTGTTTTTCGGTGTCGTTGTCTCATTGATCGCTTCTATTTTTCTTAAGAAAGAAGACAGCCCTTTTCAACAGGAAGCAACAGAACCTGAAGAAAAAGCTGAATAGTATAGTTTTACATAATTTATGGATCTTACAGTTGTAGTTCCCCTTTTCAATGAGGAAGAATCACTTCCCGAATTGGTAAGTTGGGTTGAGAATGTATGTGTCAGCCAGAAGCTTTCATTTGAGATATTATTAGTTGATGATGGAAGTACTGATTCGTCATGGGCGGTTATTGAGAAGTTATCATTAGCAAAGAGTTATATCCGGGGTATCAAATTCAGGAAAAACTATGGTAAGTCGGCTGCTCTCCATAGTGGTTTCCGCTCTGCTAATGGAAATGTAATTATTACTATGGACGCTGATTTGCAGGACAGTCCTGATGAAATTCCCGGGTTGTACAGGATGATAATAGAGGAAAACTATGATCTTGTTTCCGGCTGGAAAAAGAAACGGTTCGATCCATTTACCAAAACCCTGCCAAGCAAATTTTTTAACAGAACAGCCCGCGGTGTAACCGGTATTCCTTTACATGATTTTAATTGTGGACTGAAGGCATATAAAAAGGAAGTAATAAAAAACATTGAAGTTTTTGGTGAGATGCACAGATACATTCCTATCCTTGCCAGGCAGGCTGGGTTTATGAAGATTGGAGAAAAAGTGGTGCGGCATCAAAAAAGGAAATATGGCATCACAAAATTTGGAATGAGCCGGTTTATAAAAGGATTTCTTGATCTTATGACAATCAGTTTCTTTTCAAGGTTCGGTAAGCGCCCCATGCACCTTTTTGGCACTATGGGAACCCTGATGTTCCTGATCGGATTTTTAGCAGCCGGATGGCTTGGCGGGGTAAGAATATATCAAACTGCAAATAGCATTGCAGCCGGCAGGGTTACGGAAAGTCCATATTTTTATCTTGCCCTTGCTGCAATGATCATTGGTACACAACTGTTTCTTGCAGGATTCCTGGGTGATCTTATTTCACGGTCATCCCCTCAACGCAATCAATATCAGGTAGAGAAAGAGATTAATTGAAATATTCCCGTGCCTTTTCATAATCTTCAGGTATCCCAATATCAATAAAAGGAGCTTCCGAAATATATCCGTGGAAGTTGAGTCTATTACACATAACCTGAAGAAGGTCTGTCTCAAATGAAAACTTTTTACCTGGAGAATATTCTTGAAAAACCGACCGGTTAACAACATACACACCGCCATTTATCAACCCTTTTTCTGTAAATTTCTTTGGTATGAATTCTGTAATTTTTGTTCCGTTTACCTTTACGGAACCATACCTGCTGAATTTCTCCATTGGTAATAGTGACAAACTAATATTAGCTTTTTCTTTTATATGTAAATGGTAAAGCTTGTCAAGATCAACCTCATAATAAGTATCGCCATTCAGGAGAAAATAGTGATCATTATTTATATGATCCATGGCATTTCTTATTCCTCCTCCGGTCCCGAGAGGCTTATCTTCAATGGCATATAATAATTTCATTCCTTTATAATTATCACCGAAATGATCGAATATATATTGATATTTATACCCTACTGAAAGTATAACCTTTTTAATTTTGAATTTAACCAGGTATGAGAGCAGGTATTCCAGAAAAGGCTTACCATGAATTGGAGCCATCGGCTTGGGAATGTCACTGATAACACTCTTTAACCTGGTTCCCAGACCACCTGCAAGTATAATTGCTTCCTCTGTCATTTCACACTTCCCACGTTTTCAGACCTGTTTTAGTAAATTCATATTCCTGCACCTGTCCGCCGTTCTTATTTAGTACTTCAATTACCTTGTGGCGTGTATTGCCGGGGCAATAGAAAAACATATATCCCCCCCCGCCGGCACCTGATATTTTTCCTCCTGTGGCGCCTGCTTTCAATGCTCTTTCATAAATAAATTCGAGAGCCGGATTGCTAATATTTTCTGCCATTTCACGTTTATAATGCCAGCTGCTATGCAGTATCTCGCCAATTTTATCAAGCTCATTTTTCAGCAGCGCTTCTTTCATTTGTACAGCAAGTTTTTTTATGTTGTGCATTGCTTCAACAGAGCTTTTCTTCTGCTCTTTTACATTTTTTACCTGCTCATTGATGATAGTGGATGAGAGCCGGCTGGATTCGGTATTGAAAAGCACCATTTTATAGGCTAACTCGTCTGTTACCTGTTCTTTAATTCTTAATGGATTAACGATTACTTTTTCGTCCTTATAGAACTCCATAAAATTAACACCCCCGAAGGTAGCGGCGTACTGATCCTGTTTTCCACCAGCCATTTCAAGATCTTTTCTCTCTATCTGATAAGCAAGGTTGGCAAGGTCATATTCTCCCAGAGGCAATTTAAGCCATTCACTAAAAGCTCCCAGAATAGCAATTACCAGTGTAGATGAGCTGCCTAAGCCGGATCCCGGAGGTGCATCAACGTGGGTTATCAACTCGAATGACAGGGGACTATTTGTAAAGTCCTTAACAATACGATTATATATGCCTTTTACCAGGTCAAGTGTTCCGTCAAGTTCCAATGATTTTGTGTTGTTGAGTGAAACAAGTTTTTTCCGGTCAACAGAGTTCAGAATAATTTTCCCATCTGTATGTGGAATAAGTGTTGCATATGCGAATTTATTGATAGTTGCGTTTAATATTGCTCCACCAAATAAATCAGAGTATGGAGATACATCTGAGCCTCCTCCGGCAAATCCGAGTCGTAATGGGGCTTTACTTCTTATTATCATTATGCTGAATATTTATCGATTTATAAATTGTTTCAATTGCTTCAACCATTCGTGACCAGGAGTATTTTTTCTTTTCATTTTTTATGTTTTCAATAAAATCTTTTGAGCGGTTTTTGTTAAAAAATGTATGAATTGCCTTTGCAATGGCTGCCGGGTCCTGGTGAACCACATAACCGGTTTTTCCGTCAGGAACAATCTCAGCTAATCCGCCCACATCAGTTACAATCATTGGTTTGTTGAAATGATAAGCTATCTGTGTAACACCACTCTGTGTAGCTGATTTGTAGGGTTGAACAACAAGATCTGAAGCACAGAAATAGTTTTTTACTTCCCTGTCGGCAATAAAATTGGTTTTAAGTATAACCCGGTCCTCTATTTTAAGCTGTTTAATAAGGTCATAATAAGGATCAGGCTTTGTGTAAAATTCTCCGGCTACAAGTACTTTTACAGGCAGATCTTTGACCTCCTTTTCAGCCATGGCTTTTAACAAAAGATCAAGTCCCTTGTAATCGCGAATAAAGCCAAAGAACAATATATATTTATGTTGATCAGGTAAACCGAGTTTATCAAGAGCATCTTTTTTTGACACTATATCACCAAAATTATCAAACAATGGATGAGGAGAAAGAGCTCTTGGTTTTTCCGGATCAATATTTTTAATGTCCTCGAGAACCGGTTCTGACATAGCAATGTATGCATCAATTGGTTTTACAAAGTATCGGTTTAATAATTTATCACCCGGTCTTTTTTCATGCGGGATCATATTATCAACAATAGTTATAATACGGGTTTTTTTATTCTGTTTGATGATCCTGGCAATGGTGCCAAAACATGGAGCCATAAAGGGTATCCAGTATTTGAATATAACCAGATCGGGTTTCATCCTTTTAATTTTCCGGCCCAACCATATCCAGTTAAATGGATTTATTGAATTTAAAGTTCGTTTGATTGAAAGATGTTTGGGGGCATCCCACGATGCAAACTGACTTTTTCCGGGGAATAAGAATCCCGGATACTGAAGTTTGAATGTGTGTATGGTTACCTCTTCTCCATTGTTCTTAAACTCAGTGGCCAGTCTTTCATTGTAAGCAGCAAGTCCGCCCCTGTAAGGATAAGCAGTGCCTATGATCAATATCTTTTTCAAAAAAGAGTATTTTATGCCGTAAATGTATAAATTTTGCTGCAGTTTCTTTGTTTAAGTTTTTAAACAATAATATCCTGAGGATTTTCTTGTCTGATTGCCAACTGCTAATTGCCGACTGTGGACTGTGGATTGCGGACTAATTCAAGTATTTTATTAACATCAGAAGGTTCAAACCAGTGGATGTTTTTATCTTTTTGGAACCAGGTAAGCTGCCGTTTGGCATATCGCCGTGTATTGCGTTTGATCAATTCAATTGATTCAGCAAGATTGATCTTTCCGTCAAAATGGTTAAACAGTTCTTTGTAGCCTACGGTATTAAGAGAATTTAAATTCCGGTATTGGTATAATTTCTTTGCTTCCTCCACAAATCCGGCTTTCACCATCTTTTCTACCCGTTTGTTGATCATATCATATAGTTCATCTCTTTCCCTGTTCAGTCCGATTTTCAATACTTTGAAATTTCGCTTTTTGGTTTTATCGGTAAGAAAAGATGAGTATGGTTTCCCGGTTGAAAGGCAAATTTCCACTGCCCGCTGAATACGTTTGGGGTTTTTCAGATCAACTTTTTTGTATGACAGAGGATCGAGAAGCCGAAGATCGGTTCTAAGACTGTTAATACCTTCACTAATTAACTTCTCCCCGACTTTTGTTCTTATTTCAGGATCTACATCGGGAATATCATCAATCCCCTCACAAACAGCATCAATATAAAGTCCTGAACCACCGGTTATTACTACTTTATTTCTAACAGGAAATAATTTTTTCAGTAAAGAAATAACCTCTTTCTCATACATACTTGCACTGTAATAGTCGTGTATTGACTTATGTTGAATAAAATAGTGTTTTACCTTTTTCAGTTGAGATGGGGCAGGGACAGCAGTTCCAATATTAAGCTCCCTGAAAATTTGTCTGGAATCTGCTGAAATAATGTATGTATCCAGTTCGGTTGCAACCTTTATGGCAACTTCAGTTTTTCCAATACCTGTTGGTCCGAGAATAACGATTAAAAGATTCGACATCTTATTCTTTTGGGAATGATTAAATGCATAAATGCGTAAATGATTAAATGTAAAATGGGATATATATTATTTGTTAACATAATTTCTTAAGAGATTGATTTATTTGATAGCAAGAATTCGATGGTGTCAATATTATCAGCGTATTCCCAGACCTCGAGATTTTGTGCCTTTCCGGGAGGTATTGCGTTGAAGTAAGGGTTGCCTGATACAATACACTGGATAATATCCCGGTTTTCTTCAAAATGTGGCTTTAATAATTCATATCTGTTGTAGTACTGGTAATGTAATACACTAACCGGAGAAGGTATAGACTCATCCTCCTTTAATAATACAAAGCCATTATCTTCATGTATAATTTGATTCATTAGTAATATTGAACGATTGTATTTGTAATTATTAGCGTATTTGGGGTGGTCAATTATGAATGCAAAAGGATCTATTGCATTGAAAAACTGGTTGAAATCATATCCGTCAGGGATATATAATTTGGATACGCTCCTGCAGCCCAATCCAAAATAGCGGAATATATCATCACACAGTAACTGTAATTCCTGCTTAGTTTCTGACCCATCCAGAACGGCAACAGAATTTCTGTTTTTCCGGATGATATTTGGACAACTGCCAAAATAATAATCGAAATACCTTGCCGTATTACCACTTCCGGTTGCAATAATCACGTCATAACCTGAAATATGTTGATCAGTAAATTGAATTGAATCCCGGAAGCGGGGATATATTTCCATAAGGACATCAGCAAGAAGGGGAAGTAAAATATTATCTTTTGATGAAAGTTTTCCGGTGAATCGGTTACCTGAAATAAGAACAGACAGGAAATCATGAAAACCTACCAATGGAATATTCCCTGCCATTACCACACCTGCAGAGATTGGTTTTTTTGACATGTTTTTAAGTTCAGGGTACTGTTCCAACCATTTTTGGAGTTTGTGCCTTTCAAGCGAACGGCCTATACCGGTTACTGCCTGTCGCACAAATTTTTCTATAAACCAGGGGTTGTAAAAATTGGCTTCCCGGATGGCTGATTCAAACTGCTTGAAGTATTTTGCGTTTACCCTGTCAGTATCTTTTACATTTGAGTCTGAGATCTCAAATTGTCTTAAGAATTTTCCGAGTTTAACAAATGCCTCTATCCGGTTTTCTAATTCCATACCTGTTATATATATCTGAATAAAGGTATGAAATATTAGTTTGATTAGAAAGAATTACGTTATTAATAACGTTATTAATAACGTAATTCTATATCTGGTTTTTCACCGAAACGACTTCTTTCTCCGGTTCGTTTTTTTCTGTTTCAGACGGTAAAAACACTATTGGGTAACAAACATTATTGGGAAAGTGAAAGCAACATTAACCTCTTTACCCCTTTGTTTTCCTGGTATCCATTGCGGACTGGATTTAATAACTCTGATAGCTTCTGCATCGAGCAGGGGGCCTGCTCCTTTCACTATTTTAACATTTGTTACATCTCCACTTTTGTCTACAACAAACTGAACAAACACTTTGCCTTCAATACCTTTTTCTCCAGCTTCACTTGGGTAGATTAAATGATCCATAACATACTTGCGAAATGCATCTATGCTCTCAAGTGAATCGTGAGGGAATATGGGCATATCTTCGACAATAAAGAAAATTTCTCCTTCAGGTATTTCTTCCTTCGCAACAGGTTCATCCTGTTTTATTTTCTCCGTTGGAATGACTTCTTCCGCCGGTTCGGCTTTTTCTGTTTCTTGAAGAGAAAACTTTACCGGGAAAACGAAAGCAACATTCACCACCTGTCCTCTTTGTTTTCCGGGCATCCATGCCGGACTGGATTTAACAACCCTGACAGCTTCTGCATCGAGCAGGGGATCTGCTCCTCTTTTTATTTTAATATTTGTTACACCTCCCTTTTTATTCACTACGAACTCAACATAAACTGTTCCTTCAATTCCCTGTTCTTTAGCCTCTTCAGGGTAGTTCAGATGATCCATAACCCAATCTCTAAAACCGTTAGGCCCTTTTTCTTGAAAACCTGGCATATCTTCAACTATAAAGAAAATTTCTTCAGATATAGTTGTATCCTGTTCTTGTGTGATAGTTAATTGTGTATTATTCAAATCTTTTTCAGTGAAATTACCCGTTAAATCATTGGGTTCGGTTTCCCGCGTAAAGGAGAATATCATTACCAGTATAGCCGCTATAGGCAGAATGAACAATGATTTGATTATTGTTCTCTTTTTTGATTCTGTTTTTGTCATCATGGTTATTCGTTTTTTAATTAATGAATTGGTTAATAAATGATGAACTACCTGAAAGAACTGGTTGCCAAAAACTTGCTGTAAAATTAATTGCTGGTAGTTCAGTTTGTTTTCCCCATTCTTTATAACACTCAAATCAACCTCATATTCATGTATTTCCCGGAGTGCCAGTTTGTAAAACCAGATAAATGGGTTAAACCACTGGATAATACAAATTATCTCAAGAAGGATTATATCCAGGGTATGAAGTTTCCTGGCATGCTCTCCTTCATGATACAGTATATTCTTTAGTTCATTTTCCTGTATCTTTTCGGGATTGATGAATATAAAGTTGAAAAATGAGAAAGGGGAGAGGTCATTATCAATCGGTACAATTTTGTAACCGAGTAATTTCCTGGTGCCGTATTTCTTCACCAGTTTGAATATCTGAAAGAACTGCACAAGGAACTTCAGGAAGAAAAAGATCACTCCTGCAAAATAGATGATCCGGATCAGGCTAATGCTTTGATTTTTTTCAGCCTGTACCGTTTCCGGGCTTACCACCAACGGGTCCATAATAAAGCGGTCAAAAATATATATTATTGAACCCTGTTCAGCATGACCTGTAATAGTGATCCGGATAAACGGTATTATCAGGGCAAGCAACAGTGTGGAAACCAGAATGATCCGGTTCAGGGAGAAATAGGTCTCTTTTCTTAGCAGGAACCAGTAAAAGACATATAATACCGACAGGCTTATGCCCGATTCATATAGAAAAACACCAAATTCATTCATGTTTCAATCTCCTTTTTGCTTTTGGATCTCTTTTTCCATGATCTTCATGATCTCTTCCATTTCGTTTATACTAATGCTTTGTTCTTTAGCGAAGAAAGAGACCATGTTTTCAAAAGAATTGCTGAAATAGTTAGTAACAAAACTTTTTATATGCACTTTGGTATAGACCTCTTTTTTTACAAGAGGATAATACCTGTGTGATTTACCGAACGCGGTATGAGCAACGAACCCCTTTTTCTCAAGAATTCGTACAATAGTCGAAACCGTGTTGTACGCCGGTTTGGGGTTAGGTAGTTTTTCGATGATCTCTTTTACGAAAGCTTCGTCAAGTTTCCAGAGTATCATCATAATTTGTTCTTCGGCTCTTGTAAGTTCTTTCATACCCCAAATGTATAACTAAATATTTAGTTATACAACTAAAATCTTAGTTATTTTACATTTATTTTTTTATAAGCTTGATTAATAGGGATAATGGAGACATAAGAAGCACAAAGAAAGCATCGGTGAGTATATTTTTAAAAGAATTAACCGCCAAGTACGCTAAGGATGCGCAAAGGACGCAAAGAAAAAATATTATTTGAAAAAACTTTTATATTTAAATATCCTTAGCGAACTTTGCGCCTTCTTTGCGATCTTTGCGGTTAATTTCTTTTCACTGCCTCACCTCATCACTTCATCACCTCATAATTCAGGCGTTCAGTTTCCGGATAAGGTTCAGGGCTGATCCTGCCTTAAACCATTCAATCTGATTTTTGTTATACGAATGGTTTACTTTTATTTGGTCTATTGTTCCATCAGCATGATAAAGAAACACAGCAAGCGGTTTCCCGGGAGCAAATCCGGCAAGGTCTGTAATTTGGAAAGTATCATCTTCCTGTACTTTATTATAATCATCAGGATTATCGAAAGTAATTGCCAGTATACCCTGCTTTTTAAGGTTTGTTTCATGGATCCTTGCAAAAGATCTTACCAGGACAACTTTAACATTCAGAAATCGTGGTTCCATAGCTGCATGTTCCCGTGAAGAGCCCTCCCCATAATTTTCATCACCAACAATAACAGTCCCTATACCTGCTTTCTTATATGCTTTAGCGACTTTTGGCACCTCATCATAATTCACCGTGAGCTGGTTTTTAATATGATTGGTTTCATTGTTAAAATAGTTCACTGCTCCGATAAGGAGATTCTTTGAGATATTTTCGAGGTGTCCGCGGTAACGCAACCATGGTCCTGCCATTGATATATGGTCGGTTGTACATTTCCCTTTTGCTTTAATAAGCAGATTGAGATCTTTCATATCATTTCCATCCCATTCATTAAAAGGTGTGAGTATTTGAAGCCGTTCGGAGTCGGGATTAACATTAATTACAACTCCACTTCCATCCTCAGCAGGGTGCTGGTAACCCCTGTCTTCAACTTCAAAACCCGCGGCCGGAAATTCAAGTCCTTCAGGTTCACTGAGTTTTACTTCCTTTCCTTCCTCATTGGTCAGCGTGTCTTTAATCGGATTAAATGTAAGGTTACCGGCAATAGATAAGGCAGTTACAATCTCAGGTGATGCAACAAAGCCATAAGTATTAGGATTTCCGTCATTTCTTTTAGCAAAATTCCGGTTAAAAGATGTGATGATAGAATTTTTTTCTTTTTTTTCTGCACCATGACGTTCCCATTGACCAATACAAGGTCCACAGGCATTGGCAAGAATGACACCACCTATTTTTTCGAAAACATCGATGAATCCGTCCCGGTTAATAGTAAACCGTATCAATTCTGAGCCTGGTGTAACAATAAATTCTGATTTCACCTGTAATTTTTTATCAATTGCTTGTTGGGCAATTGAGGCTGACCTGGTTATATCTTCATAGGAGGAATTAGTACATGACCCGATCAATCCGACATCCAGTTTTTCAGGGAAATCATTCTTTTTAACAGCGCCGGCGAATTCTGATAGTGTCCATGCACGGTCGGGTGTGAAAGGACCGTTAATGTGTGGTTCCAGATTGGACAGGTTGATCTCAACTACCTGGTCGAAATATTTTTCAGGATCTTCATAAACTTCCTTATCCCCCGTGAGCAGGTCTGTAGAATTATTAGCAGCATCTGCAACTTCATCCCGACCTGTTTGTCGCAGGTATTCTTCCATTTTATTATCATATCCGAATAAAGATGTTGTTGCCCCGATTTCAGCACCCATATTACAAATAGTACCTTTCCCTGTTGCTGAAATACTTTTAGCACCTTCACCAAAATATTCCACAATACACCCTGTGCCACCTTTAACAGTAAGCAACCCTGCAACTTTAAGTATCACGTCTTTTGCAGATGTCCAGCCGCGAAGTTTCCCTGTAAGTTTTATCCCAATTGATTTTGGAAATTTACATTCCCATGGCATACCTGCCATAACGTCAACGGCATCTGCGCCACCAACACCAATAGCTACCATTCCTAAACCACCGGCATTAGGAGTATGGGAGTCTGTTCCAATCATCATCCCACCGGGGAACGCATAATTTTCCAGGATTACCTGGTGAATAATCCCGGCACCTGGTTTCCAGAAACCGATTGAATATTTGTTGGAAACGGATGCAAGAAAGTCATAAACTTCTTTATTGGTAATATTAGCGTTATGTAAATCAGTTTCAGCTTCAGTTTTTGCCAGGATAAGGTGATCGCAATGGACGGTAGCAGGAACCGCGGTTTTTTCTTTACCTGCCTGCATAAATTGCAAAAGTGCCATTTGAGCAGTGGCATCCTGCATAGCTACTCTATCTGGTTTAAAATCAACGTAATCATTTCCGCGTTCGAATATTTTATTCTTAAAATTTTCATCGGTATGGGAATAGAGAATTTTTTCAGCAAGGGTCATTGGTTTGCCGAGAATTTCTTTTGCAGATTCGACATTTTTTTTGTAACCAGCATAAACTGTTCGGATCATGTCAATGTCAAAGGTCATAACGTATTGATATTTAAGTTTATAATGAATTATTTGGATAAAATGAAAAACAAGTAAAATTACTAATATATTTTTTGTTTCCCGTAAACGGAACTAAATAATTGATTAAATTTTCTTATTTTTATTCTCTGAAAAGAAAAATAGAAGTGGTTTCTTTTAAACAGGATTTGATAATTTGTGACTATGAAAATAGGTTTATTTAGAGAAAACCTCAAGGTATCAATTCAATCGGTAAGGACAAACAAGATACGGACCATATTGACTATTCTTATTATTGCATTTGGAATAATGGCTTTGGTGGGTATACTTACAGCTATTGATTCTATCAAGAATTCAATAACACAGCAATTTACTATGCTTGGCGCAAATTCCTTTACAATTGAGAGCAGGAGCATGAATATTCAGGTAGGTGACAAGCGTTACAGAAAAAAAAATCATCCTTATATTTCGTATCAGGAAGCAGAAAGGTTTAAGGATGAATTTATTTTTCCTGGTGTAGTTTCAATTTCAATCGATGCTTCGGGTATGGCTACGGTAAAACGCAAATCGGAAAAAACCAATCCAAATATTTGGGTTATCGGGGCTGATGAGAATTATTTGAGGGTATCAGGCAAGAAATTATCAAGAGGAAGGAATTTTTCTTCTACGGAAATAGAGACGAATAGAAACTTTGCCATTGTTGGCTCTGAAATTGTTAATAATCTTTTTGAAGATTCTGAAAATCCGTTAAATAAAGTTATTTCAGTCGGAAGTGGTAAGTATAAAATAATTGGAGTACTTGAAACCAAGGGTTCAAGTTTTATGGGGGATGAAAGGTTGTGTGTTTTACCGGTAACCAATGTACGGCAATATTTTTCACGTCCCAGGATGTCATTTAAAATAAATGTCTTACCTGATGATCCAAAACTTGTGGGCGTTCTGGTTAGTGAAGCAGAGGGGGTTTTCAGGGTAGTGAGGGGGCTTACTGCCAGGGATGAGAGTGATTTTAACATTACCCAAAGTGACAATCTGGTAAATATTCTGATTGAAAGTATGGGGAAAGTGAGTTTAGCTGCATCCATTATAGGATTGATAACTCTACTTGGAGCCACGGTTGGATTAATGAATATAATGCTTGTTTCGGTTACTGAAAGAACTAAGGAGATAGGTATTAGAAAAGCTATCGGAGCTAAGGCGCGAATGATCAAGCAACAATTCTTATTTGAAGCAATATTAATTGGTCAGATGGGGGGGGTTGTTGGGATTATTTTAGGTTTACTTGTTGGTAATCTTATGTCAGTTCTTCTCAAATCATCTTTTGTAGTTCCGTGGATATGGATTTTTAGCGGGGTTGCTGCATGTTTTGTTGTTGGATTAATTAGCGGATATATACCGGCAGTTAAGGCTTCTAAGCTTGATCCGATAAAAGCATTACATTATGAATGAAGAAATGATTGAATGATAAAATGAGTAAATGAGTAAATGAGTAAATGAGTAAATGATAGAATGAGTAAATGATAGAATGAGTAAATGAGTAAATGATAAAATGAGTTGAGTAGGTAAGTAAGTTGAGTAGGTGAGTAAGGAGAGGAGGAAGAGAGATAAGGTGAGGTTTTAATCGTATTTTTATTATGCTCTATTTTACTTTAAACTTTTTACTTTTATCTTTTATCTTCTGCATTAATATTACGGTTAGAAAAACATAAATATTTAAATTATGAAGGATCTTATTATTGAAAAATCCAAAATATCACCATATGTTAACTTTGGTTACAAAACAGGGATTTTCAGATTAGAGGGTCGTTCTATTCACGAGAATCCGGATGCCTTCTACGGGAATATTATTAAATGGGTTAATAAATATTTCCAAAACCCGGCTGAAAAAACTTTGGTGATGATAAAACTTGAATATGCCAACAGCGGATCGTCAAAATTTATTCTTGAGTTGTTACGTATAATAAAAGGTTATTATGATGCAGGTAATCCATGTATTGTAGAGTGGTATTATGAGGAGGAGGATGAGGCGATTTATAATCTGGGCCTTCATTATCAGGAGACGGTTCAAATACCTTTCAATATAAAAATAGTATATGAATAAAAAAAACCTGAAATTTGATTTCAGGTCTTTCTTAAAAAATAATTATTCAGATAAATTATTCAAATAGTTTTTCACACAGATCAACCACTCTTGCAGAGTATCCCCATTCGTTGTCATACCATGATAGTACTTTAACAGTTTTTCCATTTACGATTGTACTTAGAGCATCGAAAATAGATGAATACTCAGTATGTATTACATCAACAGATACAATGGGATCTTCAGTATATTCAAGAATTCCTTTCATTGGTCCTTCAGCAGCTTCCTTTATTGCAGCATTGATCTCTGCAACCGTAGCTTCAACCTTCAGGTTAGCAACCAGGTCAACCAGTGATCCGGTTGGGGTAGGAACACGAATTGCCATCCCATCAAGTTTTCCATTTAATTCAGGAATAACTTTTCCTACAGCAGTTGCAGCACCGGTTGTGGTTGGTATTTGAGAAACAGCAGCAGACCTTGCCCTGCGAAGGTCTGAATGTGGAAAATCAAGGATACTCTGATCGTTCGTATAGGAATGAATAGTGGTCATCAAACCGTTCACAATTCCAAATTTGTCATTAAGCACTTTAACAACAGGAGCAAGGCAGTTAGTAGTACAAGATGCATTGGAAACACACTGGTCTTCCGGTTTAATATCCTCGTCATTTACTCCGAGCACAATGGTATTGTCAATTGTATCTTTTGCCGGAACAGTTAAGATCACTTTTTTTGCTCCATTTTTCAGATGGTCACCATAGCCACCTTTTGGGCTTTCCTTTAACCGGAAAACACCTGTTGATTCGACAACAACATCCGGGGTTTCTGACCAGGGAATATTTGCCGGATTTCTTTCCGCAGTTACTTTTATCCGCAATTCGTTAACTATTAGAAATTCGTTTTCAAAAGAAACTCCTTCGTATCTTCCTTGTGTAGAATCGTATTTCAAAAGATGTGCAAGTGTTTTTGTATCTGTCAGGTCATTAATCCCAACTACCTCAAGATCCGGCCTTTCAAGGGCGATCTTTAAAACATTTCTCCCAATTCTTCCAAATCCATTGATTGCAATTTTAATTTTTGCCATAATTCAAGTAATTAAATAATGTTTATTAAAAAATTTCATACAAAATTAGGAATAATTATCAATTCAGCAATGATGAATATCATAAGATTGGTTCATCCGGAAAATGAATAGGTGCTAAATGGAATAATGGAATAATGGGAAGAAGTCGAAGAGTTCAAGGTCTAATAGTCGAAGAGTGAAGAATGTGATAATGGAGTGGACTGCCGACTGATTAGTTATATTTCATGTACTAATAAACACCAGGTGCAGGGGACAGTTCCGGTTCAGAGATATTAAATTCGGGATTTTCAGGAAGTGGGGTTTTTGGATCAATAATATTGCCAAATCTGTAACTTACAAAAAGTGCGGGAAAAAACCAGAGATTATCTTCACTTGCCATAATCGGTATTTTTTTCAGGAAGGCATCAAATGTAAACCCGATTTCAATAGCATGAATTGTCCGGTCAAGTTTACTGTATTCAAAATTTATCCCGGCCTTACCATAAGCCCCCGGGACAATTTTTATTTCATCAGCTCCTTTAAAGAATGATGATGGTCTGTAAATATCCTCAATTTTATGGATCGATGCATTAAACTTTTCACTTCTCACTTCACTTTCATAAAGCGATACAGGGTAGAGTACATCGTAGTAAATAGGTTTATATAAGCTAATAGATGGTCCGCCGGAAAAAATGTAGCGGATAGCAATACCCCCCTGATCAATTTTTTTGAAAATCATATGCTGGAAACCCACTCCACTCCGGAGAGTTAATGCAAAATTTAACTTACCGAAAACAAACCGTCTGTTATTGGGAAAATAGGGATTGGTTGTTTTATACTCTTTAGGATGTTTAAGGATACTTATATCTCCCTCAAATATTCTTTTGTTAAAGAAATCGATCCTTTTCCCATACCTAAAGCTTAATCCGTAACCGGTTGAATTAAGCATAAGACCGATGGATTTCTCGTTTCTGAAAAAAGCTTTTTGCTGAACATCTAACTCTCCCTGCGAAATACCAACCAGGGAAGAAAAAATAAATATAAATAGAAGTAATGGGACCTTCTTCATAATGAACAAAATAACTTAACCAAAAGATTTTATGTCCTGTGGTTCAGAATTTGATAACGGAAGGCGGAAAAACCCGAAAAAAGTTTCTGTCTACGCAGTTTCTTCAGTTTGTTCAATATCAGCCTTACTGTATGCAGGACATACTTCCCTGTTACAGGAACTGAGAATTATACCTAACACCATGCAGGCGGCAAATATTATTGCTAGCTTTTTCATAGTAGTAAAATTTAGTACCAAAATAACTATTTTCCTTTGAAAGAAAAATATTTATTGCAAAAACAAAATTAATTTATTTTTTGTTTAAAAAAAATTCCAATCGGGAACCCGTCCCGGTGTCCAGGGCGCACCTGCTTTATCCATTTGTTTTTCAAGTTCTTTAAGATCTTGTTCGCCAATTTTCTTAAGTTTTTCAATAAGCGGGGGAAGTTTTTCAGAGAGGATATTATAAGAATCCTTTTCTGTCTGGGTTAATGGTGCGGTAGAACCATAATGAGTATATGCCATATTTCTTAATCGTCTCTGCAATGGCATTTGTCCTTGAGGCACCTCTTCCCAGCTTGCTATTGCCTTGTGTCCGTAAAATATAAATTCAATTTCATCAATCTCGTTTCTGATTCTCTTTGCTTCAGTGATCATTTCGGGAGTTGAACCAGGCATTCTGTAGAGAGTTTGAAGGATATATTCAACTTTTTCACTCAGGTCTGATGTATATCTTATTGCACCTTGCATAGTACCGGCAAGTTCGCCGGCCTTTTCCTGGAATTCAAACACCTCTTTCCGGTTTTCCGCGGGAATAGTTGTATTATTGAGAGCCACGACGTTGAATTCAACCGGGCTAACCAGTTTTGTTACATTTCCCTGGAAAACTTTAGAGATGGAAACTTTATACATTCCCGGAATAGCAAGAATTCCTCCGCCACCATCTGCCATAGGATCGAATTCATCATTTTTCAGACGTACGGGAGAAGTGGATTCATACCTGAGATCCCATGTTATTCTCTGGATACCCTTTGACGCTTTAGTTGTGAACTTCCTGACAATATTATCCTGATCGTCATATATGGTGAAACGGATATGAGGCTTTTCTTCTTTACCTTCTTCCCTGAGTTCATCCCATGATAATACTTCAATCTTTTCACCTTTTTTAAACTGTTCCTTCTCTTTCTCGTTTCTTAAGTCCTTTTGGGTTTTGATCCCTTCTTTTAAATAGTAAGTAAAAGTAGCTCCGTATGGTGGATTTTTACCCATGTAAGGTGTTGATCCCTGACCATATCTTCCTCTTTTTCTGATATATACAAGAGCGTCTTTAATTGGAAAAACACGTGCATCTTCTTCAAGAATTTCAGGTTTGAATGATCTTAGAGGGGTATAATCATCCATGATGTAAAAGCCGCGTCCAAATGTAGCTAATACCAAATCGTTTTCCCTTTTCTGGATAACCATATCCATGATAGCAACCGCGGGTATTCCTGATTTTAACTGCTCCCATTTTTCACCTCCGTCAATGGAGAAAAATACTCCGAATTCAGTGCCGGCAAAAAGCAGATCAGGATTCACATAATCCTGTTCAATGGTATGTACAGTTCCGTTATCAGGAAGGTTGCCGCTTATCGGTTTCCAGGATTGGCCCTTGTCAGTACTTTTTAAGATATAGGGCTTAAAATCATCTCTTTTCTGGTTATCAAAAGCGGCATAAACCACATTTTCGTCAAATTTCGAAGGGCAGATATCACTGACATATGTGTATTTGGGTACTCCTTCAAAATCACCGGTGCTTCGCCAGGTTGTACCTGCATCTCCGGTAACCTGGATCAGTCCGTCATCAGTACCGGCATACAACAGATCTTCTTTTACTTCCGATTCAGCCAATGATACAATTGTTCCAAACTGAGAGGTTGACACATCTTTTCTGACTGCGTCAACACCCCAGAATTTACCCATAACTTTCCATGTATTCCTGTCCAGTTGTCTTGTCAGGTCATCTGATATCACTTTCCATGAATTTCCCCTGTCATCACTGCGGAACATTTTATTGGCAGCAACATAAAGACGTGTGTGGGAATATGGACTAAGGATCAACGGTGCATTCCAGTTCCAGCGGTAAGTATCCTCATCTTTACCGGGTTGTGGTTTAATGCTGATGCCTTCGCCGCTATGTTTATCGAATCTGACACTGTTACCATATTGCCACTCCGAATAAATGATGTTTGGATCGGTTGGATCGATAGCTTGCCAGAATCCATCACCACCGACAGTAACAATCCACTCACCGGCAGTAACCCCGGCAGAACTTAAATTCTGAGATGGTCCGCCAAAGCTGTTGTTATCCTGGGTTCCGCCATAAACATTATAAAAAGGTTTGTCATTATCCACTGCCACCCTGTAGAATTGGGTAACCGGCAGGTTTGTTTTAAAAATATAGTTTTCCCCGCCATCAAACGATTCGTAAACACCACCATCGCCACCAATAAGAAAGTGCTTTGTATCATCAGGGTCAATCCACATGGCATGATCGTCCACATGGCGACTTTTGCTCCCGATTGAATTCCATGTTTTTCCAGCATCTGTAGTAACTTTGGTTCTGACTTCCATGCTGTAAACTTTATCAACATCCACCGGGTCACAAAATATCTCATTATAATACTGACCGCTTGCATGATAGTCGCTCATTTTTTCCCATGATTCACCCCGGTTTACAGAACGGAAAAACCCGCCTGTTTCACCCTCAGCTTCTGCAATTATATACAGGACATCAGGATTAACAGGAGAGATAGCAAGCCCCATTCCGCCGACATGGCCTGAGGGCAATCCTTTGGTGATCTTTTTCCATGTCTCACCGTTATCGGTTGATTTATAAAAGCGCGACTCGGGACCGCCGCCGATCTTGGTATGTACATGACGTCTTCTTTGCTCTGATGTAGCGTACATCAAATCCGGATTACGCGGATCCAATATCACGTCATTCACACCTGTTTCTTCGCTTATTTCAAGAACCTTCTTCCATGTTTCCCCGCCATCGGTGGTTTTGTAAAGTCCCCGGTCGCCGCCGGGTCCCCATGCCGAACCTTCGGCAGCTACAAAAACAACATCAGAATTCCTGGGATCGATCACAATTTTCCCAATCTGGCGTGATTCTTTAAGACCCATATTCTTCCAGGAACTTCCTCCGTTAGCGGATTTATATACCCCGTTACCATATCCGAGGGCACGTTGGTGATTATTTTCTCCTGTTCCTGCCCAAATAACATTCGGGTTATTGGGGTCCATTGCAAGACATCCCATCGAATATGCGCCGTGATCATCAAATACCGGCTTAAAAGTGGTACCGTTATTTTCTGTTTTCCAGATATGACCACTGGCAACGGCAACAAACCATTCTGAATGGTTTTGCGGATTAACTACAAAATCTGCTATTCGTCCGGAAGAGAAGGCAGGGCCAATACTTCTCCATTTTAATCCTGAGAATGTGCTTGTTTTAGATTTTTCTTCATCCTCTTTTTCTTTGTCCTTTTTTGCTAAGGCAAAGCCGGAAGTTAAAACGGCAAGCACCATAATAAGTACCGGTAATAAATTAAA
>JAUXED010000126.1 GCA_030618105.1 Bacteroidota bacterium
ATGGATTCAACCGGGGATCGGCATGGTGGGCATTTAACCGCCTTGGCACTCTTACAGCACAACGATGGGGAGATATGCGGCATGATGTGGTTGAGGTCTGGGATCCTTTGCAAAAGGACATGTTTATGGAACAGGCAGAAATAGAGAAAAAGGCGTTAGACCTGTTTGAATCAGGAAAAAAATTGAAGGCAATCGAATTTCTTACTGACTATACAATTGACTGGGGCGAAAAGGTGGTGAAAAAAGCATGGGAACTTGGCGACTTGCTTTGGACCAGGTATGATGAGAAGTTTTAACCGGATTCCTTTCACTCCATGTTTTCAAATTTATGAGATTGCTTTATAATAGACAAATAATTACGTTATTAATTACGTTATTAATGCCGTTATTAATAACGTTATTCTTTTTATGATTTTTTTAATTACTTAATGAATTTTTAATTCTTCATCTCCTCTTTACCTCATCTCCTCTTTACCTCATCACCTCATCTCCTCTTTACCTCATCACCTCATCTCCTCTTTACCTCATCACCTCATCTCCTCTTTACCTCATCTCCTCATTACCTCGCAGGCAACACAATTACTAAACCCACAAATCCATTTAGGGTATTGCAACAACGAAAACATAACATCATTCCGGCAACAGCAGTGAACTGTCTCCGTAACTCAGGAAACGGAACCTGTTTTCAAGAGAGTATTGATATATCTTTTTCCAGTCTTCTCCTACAAAAGCAGCTATAAGTAATATAAGCGTGCTGCGTGGCTGGTGATAATTGGTTATCAATCCGTCAGTCATCCTGAATTTATAACCAGGAATGATCATAATTTCTGTGGAAGCCTCAATTTTAGTTTTCCCATTTTTATCCATAAACTCAATAAGTGTTTCAACAATCTCATCTCTTGAAAGGGAAACATCCTGGTTATATGGTTCCCATTGATTAATTGTTAGGTTATCAGGATTAATTGCATGGTTTTGCTTTATTTTACTACCTAACCAGTATAGACTTTCAATGGTCCTTAACGATGTTGTGCCAACGGGAATAATTCGTTTATTTCCGGCCAGTCTGAGTAAATCTTCTTTTCTGATAAAAAACCTTTCAGTGTGCATTTTATGTCCTCTTGCTGTATGACTTTTTACCGGTTTGAATGTTCCTGTTCCAATATGCAATGTTACCTGTACCCTTGTGATTTTCTTACTATCCAGTTCTTTGAGTACCTGATCTGTAAAATGAAAACCTGCAGTTGGGGCTGCAACAGACCCTTTCCATTTCGAATAAATGGTTTGGTATCTTCTTTTATCAATATCTTCAGAATCCCTGTTCAGATATGGTGGGATAGGAGTAAGCCCTGTAGTTTCAAGTATCTCACCAAAAGAAATTTTTTTATTTTTCCATGAAAATTTAACTATCTGCTCTCCCTCTTCTTCGCCAATCCGTTCAGCAAACAGGTTGAATTCACTTCTTTTTGTTGTAATAGCCTTGGCTAAGATTTGTCCTTTCCACTTACTTAGATTACCTACAATACACCGCCAGGTTACTGAACCTATAGCTTGAAATGCAAGCATATAGTCTGCCGGGGTTTTTGGTTCAAGGCAAAATATTTCGATTCTTGCACCTGTCTTTTTCCTGAATTCTAACCTTGCCTGTATGACTTTTGTATCATTAAAAACGAGTAAAGATCCGGAGCTCACATAATCAACCAGGTTTTCAAAACAATCATGACTGATTTGTCCGTTCCTGTAGATAAGTAATTTTGATTGGCTCCTTTCCTTTAAAGGGTATTTTGCAATCCTCTTTTCAGGCAAAGGATAAGTATACTCATCCATACGAGTGTTTTCAGCTATCTTTTCTCCGGCTATTTGTCGTTTCTCTGTCAATATTGGTGGTTTTTCCTGTTGTTGCAAAAATAGGTAAATTTGTTGCGATTGAAAACAGATTAAATATTTGATAAAACAATTTTAATTATGAAGTTCAGAATAGGAGATAAAGTTAAATTCCTGAATGATACAAGCAAGGGGATTGTTACAGGATTTCTGAATGAAAAAACAGTTCTGGTAAAGATAGAGGAGGGTTTTGAGGTTCCTGTATTGAAAAATGAAATAATTCCAACAGGCGATTCAATTGAATATTCCGATTCATTTTCAACGCATAGCGATGAAACAAATATTGATCAGGGGGATGAAGATAATTTAACTTATAATGAATCCAATGATCCTGAATCACGGGATGAACAAAGTAACCAGATAATTAATATTGCATATACACGTACCGTGCACACTGAGGATAATTCAACTGATTTTGAAATGTATCTGATAAATGACGGTCCATACCATATTTATTATAATCTGGGAAAGCAAAAAGCCGGCCTGCTGAATGCCATTTCAGGAGAAACGCTTGAAGCTGATACGAAGATACTTATTCGCGAAGGTGATATTAATGAGCTTGGTGCAGTAGGGAAGAAACTACTGTTTCAATGTCTGTTTTTTAAGGAGGGATCATACAAATTCGTACCTCCTTTTAACACAATAATTGATCTTTCCTCTGTTGATCTGCCCGAGCGGAAGCATTTCAAAGAGAATGAATATTTTGATGAAGAAGCAGTTATAATTCCGGTATATTCAAAAGATATTGATAATGATGTTACTGCCAAAAAGGAAATGGAGGAGATGTATTTGACAAGGGAAATAAAGAATAAAGATATACCTGTAAGAAAACCTAAACCCGAAAAGAAAAACGATGATATTAGTGAAATTGATCTTCATATTGAGGAAATTCTCGATGATCACCGGGGTATGTCAAACGGGGAGATACTTCAGGTACAACTTGACAGGTTTACAATTACGCTTGAAGGAGCTTTGAAAAGCAATCAAAAACGGATAGTATTTATACATGGTTTGGGTAATGGGAAGCTGAAGTTTGAATTGAGGAAACTGCTTGACACAAAATATCGTCATCTTCAGTATCAGGATGCCTCTTTTAAGGAATATGGTTACGGCGCTACTATGGTAATATTGAAATAGAGCAGAAAAAATGACAACCGACTCGCGAAAGTTTTATTTTTTACCGTTACGTATTTTTTGTTTAATTTTGCAGATTAAATGAAACCTTTTGTTAAAAATATAACGAAAAAATTTGCAGTAATTTGCATGATTGGCATTATTGGCTTGTTGACAATCAACAACGTCATGTTTCTTCACAGTCATAAATTAGACAACGGAAATTTTGTAACACATGCTCATCCATATGATAAGTCAAACGATTCTGCACCAATCAAATCACATCATCATTCAAAAACAGAATTAATATTTCTGGAGAATCTTCAACTGCTTTTCATATTCATACTCATATCCTTCATTGCCTTAGATGTTGCAAAAAAGAAAAGTTATGTTGCAATTATCCGGGTATTCTATACTCAAGACTATGAAATTCTTCACTTTGGCAGGGCACCACCTTTAGTCTGATTCTTCAACTCAATATCATTTCTTAGCTTATTTTTTAGAGTAATTATCAATAATGTTGTAATGGTTTATGCATATTATAACCATTTGACATTACCATGTATATCAACTTTTTATTAAATTATTTATCATGAAAAAAATAGTAATACTTTTTATAGCATTTTTTGTAATCATAAATACCAATTATGCCCAAAAAGTTAAATCCGATGCAAATATAGTAGGGCATGTTGTATGTAATGGGAAACATATTCCTTATGCAACGGTTATGATTAAAGGAACAACAATAGGGACAACAACTGATGAAACAGGTCATTATCGATTAATTCATTTACCTGAAGGAACACATATACTCAGTGTACAGTCATTAGGATATAAACCAAAAGAAGAAATAATAACGATAAAAGCAGGAGAGACAAAAGTAGTTAAATTTGAATTAGAACAAGATTTTTTGGGTCTGGAGAAAATAGTTATTACCGGAGACAGAAATAAAACAAACCGAAGAGAATCTTCTGTTATTGTTAATACTATAACTCCAAAGTTATTTGCTACAACACAATCAGTAACCTTAAGTGAAGGACTAAACTTTTGCCCCGGTATACGGATAGAAAACAACTGTCAGAATTGTGGATTCAGCCAGGTAAGAATGAATGGACTGGAAGGACCGTATTCACAGATACTGATTAACAGTCGTCCTATTTTTAGCGGATTAGCCGGAGTTTACGGGCTGGAATTAATACCATCTTCAATGATTGAACGTGTTGAAGTAATACGTGGCGGAGGTTCTGCATTATATGGTAGTAATGCAATTGCCGGAACAATCAATTTAATCCTTAAAGATCCCATAAACAATTCGTACGAATTCGGTTTAAACAGTGGGGCAACCGGCGTTGGGATTGATGGTTCAGGAGATCCTGCTCTGGATTATTCGGTTAATTTTAATACATCATTAATTTCTTCTGATAATAAATCAGGTATGGCTTTATTTGGATTTTATCGCGACAGAGAACCCTTTGATGTTGATAATGACAGTTTTTCGGAAATAGCATCTTTAAGAAATACAACGATTGGCACACGACTTTTTCATCGTTTAGACAGCCGGAGTAAAATAACAGTTGATTTTTTTAATATAAAGGAAGACAGACGGGGTGGAGATAAACATGAATACCCGGTTCATGAAGCAGGCATTGCAGAAGCTTTAAAACACAATATTACAACAGGAGCACTTACCTATGAGAAATTCTTCAGGGACAATGATCAGTTTTCTGTTTATGCATCTGGTCAAAATGTTAACAGAGACTCATATTATGGAGCAGAACAATCATTAAGTGACTATGGGAAAACGACTGATTTTACATATATCGCGGGTACCCAGTACAATGCGATATTCGGAACCTCTAATCTTATTTTTGGTATGGAAAACCAGAAGGCTTGGCTAAAGGATAATAAACTGGGTTATCCGAATTATGATAACGCTGTTATTGTTGATGGTTCTATAGTTGATATTCCACATACTGATAACGTAGTTATTGCAGACCAGAGCACCAACACTTTTGGAGTATTTTCGCAATATGAAATTAATTGGGAGAAAATGAAAATTACAGCCGGGGCAAGATTCGACATCTATAAAGTGGAAGATAAAGGACATAACAGCATTGAAAAAACCGGAAATGTACTAAGCCCGAGGATAAACATTTTATACAATATTAAAGAATACCTGCAGGCACGTATAAGCTATTCGCAAGGCTACAGAGCACCACAGATATTTGATGAGGATTTGCATATTGAAACTTCCGGTTCACGACAGGTAATTCATCAAAACGATCCTAATCTAAAACAGGAAACCAGTCATAGTTTTATGGCATCACTCGACTTTAATAAAAAAATTAA
>JAUXED010000073.1 GCA_030618105.1 Bacteroidota bacterium
CTGCGTGGTGCCGTGGCTGAGAATCAATACAAAATTTTTATGTAACTTACATTTAATTGGCGGACTACAATTGTTGGTAATTCGTTGTATGCAAGCCGAAGAAAGAACAGAAAATAAAAAATGAGTTTATTTCAAAAATCGGTAGAGAAAAAATATTTAAACGAGCTTGATTCTAGTCTGGTTGACAAGAAATTCAATGATTTTCAGAGTTATTTTGGAGATACCGAAATACAGGAAAACATCCGTAATTTGAAAGAAGAGGAATTTCAGGAAGGGTTTATTCGGGAACTTTTCGTTAACATCTTAAATTATACACTAAAGCCAACACCAGAATACAATATCGTACTTGAAAAGAAAAACGTTGACGATAGCAGAAAGGCGGATGGAGCAATTCTCTCCTCTACAAGGGAGCATGCTCCCTTGGCAGATGCTCCCTTGGCAGATGCTCCCTTGGTTATTGCTGTTATCGAACTCAAATCTACATCAACAGCCGACCTGGACACAGTTGAAACACAAGCTTTCGGATATAAGAACCATCATCCGGAATGCGTTTATGTGATTACTTCAAATTTTGAAAAACTTAGGTTCTACATACAAAATGCAGTAGATTATCTTGAATTTGATTTGTTCAATCTAAGCAAAGAACAATTTTCTTTGCTTTGGCTCTGCCTGTCAAAAGACAATATTCTAAATGATTTACCCCTTACGATAAAAAAATCATCTGTTTTACAGGAAGAAAATGTAACAAAAAAATTGTATGTCGATTATTCAAAATTCAGGGAAGCAATTTTTGAAAACATAGTAAAAAATAACCCTGATAAAAATGAATTGTTGCTTTTCAACAAAACCCAAAAACTGCTCGACAGGTTTTTATTTATTTTCTTTGCCGAAGACAGGCTTTTGCTACCACCAAATTCCATTAGTGAAATTGTAAAACAATGGACTACACTGAAAGAAGAATTGGATGCTTATATTCCTTTATACGACAGGTTTAAAAAGTATTTTGGCTACATGAATACCGGTTATAAGGGTAAGAAATATGATATATTTCCTTATAACGGCGGCTTGTTTCTCCCTGATGAGATTCTCGATAATATTACCATTGATGATAATATACTGCACGAACATACTGTCAAACTCAGTGCTTATGATTTTGAAACCGATGTTGATGTAAACATCCTTGGCCACATATTTGAACATTCACTGGCAGAAATTGAAAATGTACAGGCAAAATTGCGGGGCGAACAAATTGATAAACAAAAGACCAAGCGCAAGAAAGAGGGTATATATTATACCCCGAAATATATTACCAAATACATTGTTGAAAATACAGTTGGGAAACTTTGCGAGGAAAAACGGAATGAGCTTGAGATAATAGATGAGGAATACACCAAAGGCCGTAAAAACAGAAAGAAAGATACAATTAAAGCTCTTGACAAAAAGCTAACCACATACAAAAATTGGCTTCTAAGTCTAACCATTCTGGATCCGGCTTGTGGTTCCGGTGCTTTTTTAAATCAGGCACTTGAATTTTTGATTAACGAACATAAGAAAGTTGATGAATTAAAATCTAATCTTTCAAAGCAGACTAAAGGGGACTATACATTAGTTCTTCGGGATTATGAAACTGAAATCCTTGAAAAAAACATTTACGGTGTTGACCTAAACGAAGAATCGGTTGAAATTGCAAAACTTTCGCTTTGGCTTAGAACTGCTCAAAAAGGCAGAAAGCTAAGTACTCTTAGTAGTAATATAAAATGTGGAAATTCGCTTATTGATGACCCTGAAGTTGCAGGGGAAAAAGCATTTAACTGGCAAAAAGAATTTCCTGAGATTTTCCAGGAAAAAGAAAAAAAGGCATGGCATGTAACCTGTGCAACCCACAATTCGAGATATTCACAACGTATGTTTGATAATCATGTGAAGCTGGGTGACCCCGTATGGTTATCGGAAAAGGAAGAACAAATAGTTACAGAAAAAATTGCAGAGATAGTTGCGAAAGACGAATTGAACCTATTGGCCTATAACATTTGCGGCGACCACATGCATTTACTACTGGTATGTGAAGAAGAAGAGCTTCCGAAGATAGTACAGAAAATAAAAAGCATAAGTGCACGTGCCTGCAATATAGCAATGGGACGAACTATCCCGGACGACACGGGCGCAACAAGGGAGTACTCTCCAACAAGGGAGCATGCTCCCTTGTCGAGGGGTAGTGTTCCCTCGACGGAGCACGCTCCCTTGTCGGAGGATACTACCTCGCCGGAGAATGCTCCCTTGTCGGATAGCGGAAGAGGTACTACCCAGGCACACTTGTGGACGCAGAAGTTCGGGAAAAACGAAATTTTGTCCGATAGGCAGCTAAACAATACTATAGAATACATACGGAACAACCGCCAAAAACACGAACTGCCGGAATATACTGCCACCGACAAGGGAGCATGCTCCATTGTCGGTATATCCGAAAAAATAACCTGCACCCCCGACCACGCCTTCCGTTCCGAATACAAAGGTGGTTTTGATGTGGTGATTGGGAATCCGCCTTGGGGAGCCAAGATTGGTGCAGGAATTACTTCCAAGTTACTGAAAAAGTATCCAGTTGTACCATCCAAATTGAAGGATACATACATGTATTTTCAACTGTTAGCGATCGACATATTAAAATCCAAAGGTATACTTGGATTGATTGTTCCAAATACATGGTTGCTTATTAATAATACAGCAAATTACCGCAGAGAATTGCTGGGATATAATATTCTTGAGATTACCGATCATGGTGATGGAGTATTCAGTGATGCAATTGTTGAAAGTGCTACCGTTATACTTAAGAAGGAGATTAATCAAAACGGAAAAATTCATGCTAGAAAATATAGAAAAGGCAAAAAATTGGTTGACCAATATATTGATAAAAATATTTGGCTAAGTGATAACTATAATCGGATAGTACTGGAACTGGACTTACGTATTCAAAAACTAATTGATAGAATAAACCAGTTAACTAAACCTTTTTCTGATTTTGGTGAGATAATATTTGGGATAAAACCATATCAAGTAGGGCATGGAACTCCACCTCAGATAAAGGAAGTTGTTAGCAACCGAATTTTTCATTCAGAAAGAAAAATAGACAACCAGTGGAAACCCTTAGTTGTAGGAGCTGATGTTACAAGATATTGTTGCATTTTTTCAGGGAATCAATATATCAAGTATGGGAAGTGGCTGATGTATCCGTCAAATGAAAAGAAAATTCTGAATCCTAAGATTCTATTACGTAGAACGAGTTATGATATTAAAGCATCGTTCGATGATCTCAATTATTATCCCCAAAATTCGGTATTCATAATAACGAGTAGTTTAAATCTAAAATACGTTCTAGCTATATTGAATTCCAGATTAATGGGTTGTATTTATAAGAATAAATGCCCGCAAAAGGGAAAAATTTTTGCTGAAATAAAACCGAGTATTATTAAATCACTTCCCTTTGTTTGTTCAAATAAGGAAGAAGAATTAGCTTTTGAATTATCGGTTAATGCATTAATCAAAAAACAACACGATTTAAGTTCTTTGAAACTGCACCTAACCAATTTTGCTAAGGGTAAATTTCAGTTAGATAAAATCAGTAAAAAATTACAAAACTGGAATAAATTGGAGTTTAAGGAGTTTTTGAAAGAACTGAAAAAAGCCAAAGTGCAACTTAGTTTATCAGAAGAAGCCGAATGGATGCAGTACTTTAACAAGCAAAAACAAAAAGCACAAGAATTAAAAACAGAAATTAACCGTATAGACAAAGAAATAGACCAAATGGTTTATGAATTGTATGACTTAACAGAGGATGAGATAAAAATTGTGGAGGGTGAGGAATAAGGCAAATTATTATTAAAAAAATGACTCAGAGTATTGAGCCGTAGTAGTCCGTAGGAGGGCCGACCGTTAAGAAATTGTCCTGTGGACAATTTTAGGGAGGAGCCAGCTTGTGGGTTGGCAGAGTGTCGGCGGGGTTCGATTCCTTTACAAATGGTTAAAATAAAAAAAGAGAGCTGAAAACAACTCTCTTTATTGTTTTTATGTAGTCCGTAGGGGAATCGAACCCCTGTTACCAGGATGAAAACCTGGCGTCCTAACCCCTAGACGAACGGACCAAATGAACTTTTTACAAGTTTGGTTCGCAAAGGTATTATTATTATTTTTTCTGCCAACAAAAATTATAGGTAACTTTGTGCAAAAATAACAAGCAGAATGGCTCTTCCAAGTTTTTTTAAAATAAATAAAAATAAGAAATTTAACTTCATTCCACGATACTATAATCCACGGAAGGAGGATCTGGAGGAACGGATACGAAGTGTCGAACGGGAAATGGGAGTTAATGAAGGAGAAGCCTACCGTCCAACAATAAGGAAAGGGCAGATGAGTAATTATTTCAACAGGAAAAAAAGTAAAGCTCAGAAGCAATCGAATATCCGGCTGATCATAATTCTTCTACTGCTGTTTTTGATTTCCTATTTTTTGTTCTTCTATTAATACTCCGGAAACTATATGTCCGACCTTATACATCTATTGCCCGATTCAGTTGCTAATCAGATAGCTGCCGGTGAAGTGATCCAGCGCCCCGCTTCCCTGGTTAAGGAACTGGTTGAAAATGCAATAGATTGTGGTAGTACAGAAATAAAAATTATTATTAAAGATGCCGGTAGAACGCTTGTGCAGATTATTGATAATGGTTGTGGTATGTCGGAAACAGATGCCCGGATGGCATTTGAACGTCATGCAACTTCGAAGATCAGTAAGGCAGATGATCTGTTTGCTATAATGACCATGGGGTTTCGGGGTGAAGCTCTTGCTTCAATTGGAGCAGTATCGCAGGTTGAGTTGAAAACCAGGAGGCAGGAAGATGAATTGGGAACCCACCTCTGTATTAACGGATCAAAAGTTGAAACACAGGAACCGGTAAGCTGTCCCGCGGGCAGTAACTTTGCAATAAAAAACCTGTTTTATAATATCCCGGCAAGACGGAAATTTCTCAAATCAAACCAGACTGAGCTTAAACATATTATTGTTGAGTTACAAAGAGTAGCTCTTTCACATCCCGGTATCCAGTTTATTATGCATCATAATGGTTCTGAGATTTACCATCTTGTGCCCGGAAATCTCAGGCAAAGGATCATTGGCGTTTTCGGCCGGTCAATTGATCAGAATCTTATTACGCTGGATACAGAAACGAGTGTTTTAAAAATATCCGGTTTTATTGGCAAACCTGAAAATGCCAGGAAAACCTTCGGTGAACAGTTTTTTTTCATTAATAAACGCTATATGCGGCATCCCTATTTCAATCGTGCGGTAATAAATGCTTATGAAGGGATCCTGCCCCCCGAAACTTTTCCCTCATATTTTATATACATGTCTGCAGATCCGCGTACAATAGATATAAATATTCATCCTACTAAAACCGAAATTAAGTTTGAGGATGAACAATCCTGCTGGCAGATAATACATGCATCGGTAAAAGAGGCATTGGGTAAGTTTAATATTATCCCGTCTCTTGATTTTGACACCCGGGGGGCAATTGATATTCCTGTAAGAAAAAAGGATGGAGAGATTGTTTCACCATCGATAAAAACAGACCCGGCTTTCAACCCTTTTGATAAAGAAAGAAAAGGTTTTGGGAGTACGCAGACAGGAAGTTTTAAGGAGAAACAGGATGTTCGTAACTGGGAAAAATTATATTCGGGTTTTGAAAAGGATGATAAAAGTATGAATCAGGGGAATATTCCCGGATATAATGATCAGCAAACAATTGAGGGAGTCAGTGGCGTAACTGAACAGGTTTTTTTCCAGGTGAAAAACAAATATGTATTCTGTAAAGTTAAGTCGGGATTAATGGTGATTGACCAGAAAAGAGCTCATGAAAGAATATTATATGAACATTACCTGTATTTGCTTAAAAATGAATTGGGGAATGCTCAGAGAGAACTTTATCCACAGACTATTGAGGTTGAGTCATCAGACTATGTGCTTATTGAAAAGATGCTGGATGATCTGAACCGGCTTGGATTTGATATCAGGAAATTGGGGGGTAATTCATTAGTAATAAACGGATTGCCCTCGCATGCAGGAAATGAAGATCCGAAAGAGATCATTGAAATCTTTCTTGAAGATTATAAAACCACAGAGAAGGATATTGAAACGGGTGTGAAGGAAAAAATTGCCAGGTCAATGGCACGTGCTTCTGCTATTTCATATGGCAAACAATTGTCTGTTGATGAAATGAGAGAATTAGTAGATTCACTGTTTGCATGTAAATCACCAAATTATTCACCAACAGGAAAAACAGTGGTCTATCTGATGCCGGTTGAAGAAATAGAGAAAAGGTTCAGGTAATTAGAGTTTATCTAAAAAATCCAAAAGTTTAAATAAGTAGCAAAAATCACAAATGACAAGCACCAAAATACAACTTAACGAAGTGATCTCATGAACACCTTTGAAAATAAATTATTTTGTGAATAAATAAATCTCAATGACCCAAATCACAATATTCAAAGCTGTTTCGGTCATTTGATAATTGATATTTGTTATTTATTTGTTATTTGTTTTTTGTTATTTGGTGCTTAATTCAAAATTTGTTTGACTTTATAGACGGACTTTATTTACCTGCCATTCTGTCCCGGTCATTTACAAAGAAGCAGGATTTTTTATCTTTGGCGCGGCTATTGCAGAATAATAAATTCAAAACAGATCAATAGAAATGTATAATTTTGGATCTTCAGGAATAAAAAATACACCACCGGTAGTAAAAAATCTTATACTACTGAATGTAATCCTCTTATTGATGGATTTTGTGGTGAAATCTACTTTCAAGGTAAGCCTGACACATGTACTCGGACTCTATTATATTGAATCGGAATACTTCAAACCCTTCCAGTATATTACCCATATGTTCATGCACGGTGGTTTAACACATTTGTTTTTTAATATGTTTGCTTTGTGGATGTTTGGCCGTGTCCTGGAGGGAGTATGGGGTTCGAAACGATTTTTCATTTATTTTTTTGTTACCGGTTTTGGAGCTGCGGCTCTGCATAGTTTTGTTAATTGGATAGAGATCTCTTCCTTGAAAGCACAAATGACTCCGGAACAAATTCAGACGGTTTATCAGGAGGGTGCCCTGGCTTTTGAACAGGGAAAAAACTTCGTGCACCCTTTGCTGGGAAAAATGAATATAATATTAAATACTCCTACTGTTGGAGCTTCCGGTGCTGTGTTTGGTATATTACTGGGTTTTGGTATGTTATTCCCTAATACAAGGTTGATGCTGCTCTTTCCTCCAATCCCTATAAAAGCAAAATATTTTGTTATTGGATACGGAGTCCTTGAAATATACCTTGCATTTTCACAACCCGGCAGTAATATTGCTCACTTCGCCCATATCGGCGGTATGTTATTCGGATTTATCCTGATAAAGTACTGGAATAAAAACAGGAAGACTTTTTACTAAATACAATTTGGGAAGGATGAATAGTATCATAGATGGGTTTAAGGATTCGTTCAGGCAGGGAAGTATACTTGCAAAATTTATTTACCTGAATATTGGGGTTTTTCTGGCAGTGAAAATTGTACAGATCTTTTTGTATCTGTTTAACTCTCCTGACAATACCATGAATTTTCTCAGATGGCTGGCTGTTTCGGCTGACACATCGGAGTTGATCAAAAAGCCATGGACTGTTTTCACATATATGTTTTTGCATGAGAATTTCATTCATATTTTATTCAATATGCTTTGGTTTTATTGGTTTGGAAAGATATTTCTGGAGTATTTTGAACAAAAAAAACTAAGCGGTGTTTATATTTTAGGAGGTCTGGCAGGTGCTGTTCTATATATATTGTCATTCAATATTTTCCCGGTATTTGGATCCGTATTGCATAACTCACTGGCGCTGGGTGCTTCAGCCTCGGTAATGGCTATTGTTATTGCAATTTCTTTCTATGTGCCTGATCATACAGTTCATATGATGTTTTTTGGGCAGGTTAAGATAAAATACATTGCTATCGGAGCTTTTTTGTTAACTTCTATGTTCGATTTCTCAACTAATACCGGTGGGAAAATTGCACATATCGGGGGGGCTTTGCTTGGATTTCTATTTATTTATCAATTCAGGAAAGGCAAAGATATAACACGGGGAATCAACCGGTTGATAGACAATATAGTTTCTTTTTTCAAACCAAGACAAAAAATGAAAGTAACATATAAGCGCCCTAAAAATGATATGGAATTTAACCGCCAAAAGGCTGAAAAACAAAAAGAGGTTGACGGGATACTTGATAAAATATCAAAAGGGGGTTATGAAAGTCTTACCAAGAAAGAGAAAGAGATACTATTTAAAATGGGAAAGGGGAATGAATAGGTGTCAAAGGGGATAGAGGGGATAGAGGGGATAGAGGGGATAGAGGGAATAAAGGGAATAATGGAATGATGGAATGATGGAATAATGGGAAGATAGAAGAAAAGATTGAAGAATGGGAAGAGTGAAGAATGTGATGTGAAGATGTGTTTTTCTGTAAATTGATTAGTATCTTCGTTATAGCATAAACCAATAATTTTAGATTTTTGAAAAAGGCATTTTACAGGATTGTACTGTTTATAAATTTGATTTTTGCTGCCGGCTTATTGTTGTCATACATCTCGGTATATGTGAATCCTTCTCTGTTCTGGCCTGCAGCTTTTTTTGGTCTTGTCTATCCCTTTTTGCTGTTAGCTAATATTTTATTCATAATACTTTGGCTTGTGAGGTTAAAAATAGAATTTTTGATCTCTTTGATCATCATTTTATTAGGATGGGGATATATAAAACTGGTAGTTAGTTTTCATGGAAAAAGTTTGGATAAGGAAGCCAGGGAAACCATAATTGCTGCAGAAGGGAGTGATATTGAGAATAAAAACAGTATTAACCTTTTATCTTATAATGTCAGGTTATTCAATATTTTCGATCATTCAAAAGATGAAAATGCAGGAGAAAGAATACTTGAACTGATATCGGAGAAAATGCCTGATTTGTGTTGTTTGCAGGAGTTGTATATTGATAACAAAAAAGGTGTCTCTTTAGAAGAATTGAAAAAGAACCTGTCATCAACTCCTTATTCAAATATAGCCTGGGCCAACAGGTTTGGTAAAAACAAGCATTATGGAATTGCCACCTTTAGTAAATTCCCTATGGTCAATAAAGGAGTTATCAGGTATCCGGATTCAAAGAATATTTCAATTTATTCCGACATTGTTATTGCTGAAGATACCCTGCGTATCTATAATAACCATTTACAATCGGTAAGGTTTATCAAGCGAAATATTGATTTTTTAGTAAATCTTGACCTTCAATCGGAGGAAGAAACAATCCTTGAACTACGGGACATTTCCTCAAGGTTAAAGAACGCCTACATAAAAAGAGCAGAACAGGCTGATATCCTGTCAGAACACATCCAAAATTCGCCCTATCATGTAATTGTATGTGGCGATTTTAATGATACCCCGGTTTCGTATTCATACCGGAAAATAAAAGGAGACCTTAATGATGCTTTTACCGTATCAGGGAAAGGTTTGGGAAATACCTACTCAGGAACCTTTCCAAAAGTTAGAATAGACTACATTTTTTATAGTGATGAATTTTCGGTTTTTAATTTTCAGACAACAAAAGTAGAATATTCTGATCATTATCCGGTTAGTTGCTCACTTCGTTTGCATCAATAAAATTTCGCAAAAGAATAACGTTATTAATAACGGCATTAATTACGTTATTAATAACGTTATTCTTCTAAAATATGCAGCAAATAAATTTTAGATAGCCTTAACCCGTAACCCGAAACCCGTAACACCGGAATTCAGTGATGCGGGTTATGGGTTATAAATAGATTTGTAGATTTAGTAATTATCTTTTATTTGAAAACTCAAAAAGGAAGTTTTTTTAAGTCAACATTTCCGCCGGAAAGAATAATGCCCACTTTTTTATTTGCAAACCTGTCAGGTTTTTCCATCACTGCTCCCAGGGCTACAGCTGATGAGGGTTCAATAATTATTTTCATTCTTTCCCATATCATTTGCATAGCTTTGATAATAGTTTCTTCACTTACTGTGATAATATCATCAACTTTTTCGAGGATAATTGTGAATGTCATCTCACTGAGTGAGGTCAGCAGTCCGTCGGCAATGGTCTCCGGGTTCAATGAAGGTTGAAGTATTCCTGATTTAAATGAGCGGTATGCATCATCAGCTTTTTCCGGTTCGGCGGCAATAACTTCTATCTTACTATTGTAGCTCTTAACCCATATAGCTGTTCCGCTTAACAATCCTCCTCCGCCAACCGGTACAATTACCGTATCAAGGGATGGATAATCCTCAACTAATTCCTTTGCTGCAGTTCCCTGCCCACTGATAATCTGGAAATTATCATAAGGATGTATAAATATTGCCCTGGTCTTTTTCACAATTTTTTCAAGTTCTGATTCCCTGGCTTCCAACGTTGGTTTACAAAAAGTTATTTTTGCCCTGTAACCTTTTACCGCTTTCTTTTTTATTTCAGGTGAATTTTCGGGCATGACAATGTAAGATGGTATCCCCCTTAGTTTTGCTGCCAGCGCCAAAGCAGCAGCATGGTTACCCGAAGAATGAGTTGCCACTCCGTTTCGGGCTTCATAATCGGAAAGCTGAAAAACCGCGTTTGCTGCTCCCCGGAACTTAAAAGCACCAACTTTCTGGAAATTCTCACATTTAAAAAAAAGTTTTGAATTTAAAAGGATATTAATACTTTTTGATGTAAGTACCGGTGTTCTGTGGATATAAGTTCC
>JAUXED010000106.1 GCA_030618105.1 Bacteroidota bacterium
CCCAACTTTAGTCACTTTAAACTTTAGTCACTTCTTTTTATATCTTTTTTTACTTACTTTTGTAGTAATTATGGGGGTGCCCTAATATTACGGGCTGAGATCAAACCCTTTGAACCTGATCCGGGTAATGCCGGTGTAGGGAATAAGCTCCCCCTGACAGTATCAAACTTAAAAAAAATGTTGCTATGAAAAGAGTAATGCTATTATTGGTATTTACCTGTGCTTCATTTATTCTTTATGCACAGTTTCAGGTAAGTGGAATTGTTGAGGATACAAATGGGGCTGCTTTAATCGGCGCTAATGTAATAATAGAAGGTACTTATCTGGGAACTTCCACCGGCTTGTCCGGGGAATTTGTTTTCAAAAATATGCATAAGCGAAACTATAATTTAAAAGTTTCATATATGGGCTATGAAACGAAGACAGAGAAAATCAATGTATATAAAGATTTACAGGTAAAAATTGTACTGGAAAAATCTGCCTATTTAGCTGATGAGGTTATTATCTCAACAATCAGGGCAAGTGAAACTACGCCTGTTGCATCAACTACTTTATCTAATAGCGAAATCAGGGAAAAGTATCTTGTACAGGATGTTCCATACTTGTTGAGATTAACACCTTCACTTGTTGCTTCTTCTGATGCCGGGACCGGTGTGGGGTATACAAGTTTCAGGATCAGGGGATCTGACCTTACAAGAATAAATGTGACCGTTAACGGAATACCACTGAATGATTCTGAATCGCATGGTGTTTGGTGGGTTGACTTACCTGATTTTACATCTTCAGTGGATAATATCCAGATCCAGCGCGGAGTAGGCACTTCAACAAATGGAGCAGGTGCTTTTGGGGCAACTGTGAATTTGAAGACATTTACCTTTTCTAAAAAGCCATTTGCTGAGATAAATTCAATTGCAGGTTCGTTTAATACTTTTAAAAATAATATAAAAATCGGCTCAGGTCTTGTTGATAATAAATTTTCTTTTGAAGCCAGAATGTCACAGATCAGTTCCGATGGCTATATTGACAGGGCCACAGCTGATTTGAAATCTTTTGCAGTATCAGGAGCATATTTTGGAGAGAAAGATATGGTCAGGGTAAATATTATGTCTGGTAAAGAAAAAACCTACCAGGCGTGGGATGGTGTACCCTCAACCATCCTCGATTCTGACCGTACTTATAATGGTATTGGTCAATATACCGATGAAATGGGAAATACAAAATACTATGATAATGAAACAGATAATTACTGGCAGGATCATTTTCAATTATTGTATTCCAGGGAGATCAGTCAGTATATTTATATGAATCTTTGCTTGCATTATACTGGTGGGAAAGGATATTATGAACAATACAAGGAAGACGAGGATTATTCTGATTATCAGATGGATAATATACTGATAGGTTCAGATTTAATAGAAGAAACAGATCTTATTCGTAGAAAATGGCTTGATAATGATTTTTATGGAGTAACATATTCTTTAAAATATAAAAGAGATAAATGGGATGCATCTATTGGAGGGGCATGGAACAAATATATTGGAGATCATTTCGGAAAAGTTATCTGGGTACGGTATGCCGGTGATTCAGAATTAAATCATGAGTGGTATAATAGTGATGCTACCAAGGCGGATTTCAATCTCTATGGGAAAATAAATTATTATTTCTCTACCAAACTGAACCTGTATGGTGATATCCAGGTCAGGCTCATTGATTATGAGATTGATGGGATTGATGACGATTTACGAAATATTACCCAAAAGCATACTTATACCTTTTTTAACCCTAAACTTGGTGCATATTACAGGTTGAACGAAAACCAGTCCGCCTATTTTTCCTTTGGTATTGCACATCGTGAACCTAACAGGAATAATTTTATTGATGCTGATCCTTCAGCCCCTGTTCCAACCCCCGAGATGTTGAAGGATTATGAGTTAGGATATAATTTCAGATCTTCCAATTTTCGCTTTGGCGCGAATATTTACTTTATGGATTATAATGATCAACTTGTGCTGACAGGAGAAATTAATGATGTTGGTTCTCCTGTTATGACTAATGTAGAAAAAAGTTACAGAACAGGTATTGAACTTCAGACAGCAATTAAAATAACAGATAAAATAGAATGGGAAATGAATGCTACCTTAAGCCGTAATAAAATAAAAAATTTTACAGAATATGTTGATAATTGGGATACCTGGAGCCAGGTTTCTACAAATCTTGGTGAGACAGATCTTTCCTTTTCGCCTGCAATTATTATGGGAAGTAATTTCCGGTTTATGCCGTTTAAAAATTTTGAGATCAGAATGTTTTCAAAATATGTTGGTAAACAATATATAGATAACACATCCGGCGAAAGCCGAATACTTAATCCCTGGTTTGTTAACGATCTCAATTTTCAATATATATTTAGCCCAAAATTGGTCGATCAGATTAGAATTAAACTTCAGATTAATAACCTGTTTAATGAAGAATATGAGACAAATGCATGGGTTTACCGGTATATTGTTGATGGAGAAAACAAAATAATGGATGGATATTTCCCTCAGGCTGCAAGGAATTTCCTTGTAGGTCTTAATTTCCGGTTCTAAAGCAAAATAAAATAATTATTTCTTTATTTTTTGTAACAAAATTTTGTTATTTACGTTTATAGTAATTGAACACTATGGGTAATAGAACAAATTTCTCATTGGAACAAAAACAGGTGAAATTTGTAAGTTTTAGGTTAAATTTTTAGGGTAGAAAGACCGGGATGTAAATCCCGGTCTTTTCTTTTAATTTTTCTTATTCCTCTTCCTTATCCATTTCATCAAGTATCTTTTCTACTTCCTGTTCAGTTTTATGGAGTTTTTCCCGGCAAAGTTTGATGAGATGTGATACCCTTTTTACCTGGAAGGATAAGACATCTACATCAAGTTCTTCATTTTCCATTTTATCAAGGATGCTTTCGATTTCGGTAATAGCATTTTGGTACGAGAATTTCTCTTTTTTTGCCATATTGAATTATTTTTTTTCTGTTGGTAATGTGAACGTAAATATGTTGCCTTTTCCCTGTTTGCTTTCTGTAAATATCTTTCCCTTGTTTTTCTCAACAAACTTTCTGACAACTGTAAGAGCCAATCCTGCTCCTGTTTTAGTAACACTCTCTTCGTTAAAAGGTATATAGTTAGATCCTGAGAGTTCAGCTTGTTCTTCTTTGGTAATTCCTTTTCCTTGGTCTGAAATACTTATATATATATTTTCACTTTCCTGTTTTGCATTAACTTCAATTGTGCCATTTGCAGGGGTGTGTTTGATAGCATGATTAAGCAGGTTTTTAATTATGGTGATAACCAGAGTTTCATCTGCATATGGATAAAGAGCACCTTCTATTTTAGTAGTGATGTTGATATCCTTTTTATCTGCCTCTATAATGTAAATATTTATAACATTGTCAATGGTTTTCGCGATACTGAAAGATTCAGGCTGATAATAAATTTTATTTCTGAGAGCTCTTGACCATTGTAACATATTTTCGAGTAAATTAAAAAGTTCTTTGGAGGCTTTATATATTATGCCGCTGTAATTTTTTATTAATTCTCTGTCATTTGTGTCTGCTTCTTCTGTTAATAATTCAGTAAACCCAAGTAGTGAATTAAATGGTGTGATCAGATCATGAGCAATAACGGTAAGAAATTTATTCTTTGTTGTATTCATTTGCCGGTGTTCCAATTCCGATTTTGTTATTTTAGAATATGTATGTTCTAAGCGCTTGTTGGAATTAATTATGGCAAGTTGGTTTTTCTTCTTTATTATTAGGTTAAAGCATCCTGCAGATATTCCTATTAACATAATTAAAATAAAACCGATTAAATAATTTCTGAATATTACTCGTTTTTCAACTTTCAGCAATTCAATTTCCATGTTTTTACGCAGTGACTTTAGCTCATTCTCTTTCAGGCGGGTATCATACCGGACCCGATGGTTTTCAATTCTTTTACTGTTCATATCAAGATAGATAGAATCTTTCAAATGAGTATATTGTTTATGGTACCAATATGCTGCCTGGTATTTATTGTTATTATAAGAGTATTGTGCCAGTAGAAGGTAAATATCTCTGATATGTTCATAGTCATTTTCCTTTTTAGAATAGCCCAGGGCATTCTGAAGATGATATAGCGCTTTATCGTAAGTACCCATTTCAGAATATATCTTCCCAATAGTTTGTTCGATCATGGCAAGTTCATTTTCTCTGCCACCTGAGTGAATACCCAAATCTATTCCTTTCTGCAATGTTTTCAGTGCCGGTGAAGTTTTATCCATTGCACAATAAGTATTACCGAGTTGCAATAGTATTTGCATCTCACCTTTAATATTGCTGCATTTTTTGTAATATTCCAATGCTTTTTTGTTCAGGTCAATTGCCTGATCAAAATGAGCAAGACAGTAATGAAACTCTGCAAGGTTGTGATAACCAATTGCAATTTTTTGATTATCGCCAATTCTTATCCTGATAGTTGAGGATTTATTAAAGTAATTTAAACTTTCATCATAGTTTGAGAGATAATAGTAAGCTAAACCGAGATTATGATATGAAGAAGCGAGACCGTCCGGATCATTTATGATTTCTCTGATTTTCATTGCTTCAAGAAAATAATCTATAGCTTCTTTATATTTCTCATCATGTAAATAGATAATTCCCAATCTGTTTATTGCATCTGCAATTCCTTTCTGATCCCCGAGTTTAACAGCGATTTTTTTCGCTTCTGCGACATAATCAATGCTTTGTTGATAAGAAACATTCTGGGTAAGAGAAGAAAGTTCTATTAGAATGTAAATTTTATCTGTGTCATTAGCGGAAGCAAGATTCATATTCAGGCTGTCAATTTTTCCGGATTGAGCAAAAGAGGAGCCTAATCGTAGTAATACCAGAAAAGCTGGCAATATGATCCACTTATATTTCATCTTTTTTGAAATTTTTCATTTATTTTTATTGGGAACAGTAAATTTAAAAGTGGTTCCTGTTTCCGGTGTATTTTCAGCCCATATTTTACCTCCCATTATCTCAACAAATTCTTTACATAGTATAAGACCAAGGCCTGTGCCTTCCTCATTATTGGTGCCTTTTGTGGAAAATGAATGTTTAATATCAAATAAATTATCCAGGTTAGTTTTTGATATTCCAATTCCGTTATCCATAATTGAAAATTCAACAAAGTCGTTTTTGACAACTGTTGAAATTTCAATTTCCCCTCCTTTTTTAGAATATTTGATGGCATTATGGATAAGATTCCTCAATATTGTTGAAAGCAGATTCTCATCACAATATACTTTATGATTTTTATCAATAGAAGAAATTAATTTAATCTTTTTTTCCCTTGCTGCAATGTTGAGAAGTGCTGTCACATTAATTACCAGGTAACTAGCATCAAGATATTCGGGCCTGTTGTCAAGCTTCCCTGTCTGGGCTTTGGTCCACTGCAGGAGATTATTTAACAGGTTATACAAATTTTTTGCAGATGTATTTATAAGTTGACTGTATTTAACTACCTCTTCTTTTTTCAATTCTTCATTTTGATTGTTTAGCATTTCAGCAAGAGTAAGGAGAGCATGAAAGGGATTAATCAGGTCATGTGCAATGATTGAAAAAAACCTGTCCATGTTTTCATTAGTATTTTTTAGCCTGATCTCTGATTTTTTCAGCTTCTTGCTGGAATAGAAAAGTTCAATATTCTTCTTCTTAATAAACTGTAAGTTTTTCTTCCTGAGGAAAAAACTCCTTAACACTAACAAAACAAGGAATGTAATGAGTAATAAAGATATAGCCAGGTAAATGATCCTATTCTTTTGTTTCATCAAATGAAGATTCCTGAATTCTTCATTTCTCTTCAGGAGTTCAATCTCTCTGTCTTTCAATTCTGACTCAAAACTTACCTGCATCTCAGCAAATCGTCTGCTGCTTTGTTCGGAAAAGATACTATCCTCTGTTTCTGAAAAAAGCTGGCTGTTTTTAAAAGCTTCACTGAAATTCTCTTTTTTTTCATAGTATTTTGCAAGGAGCTCATAGCAATCTGATTGAACGTCACGGTAACCGATCTTCTTGCTGATTTTAAGACATTCATAAAGAAATTTATGGGCATTTTCAAGATCTCCATTTTTCAAATACACATCACCCAGGTTGAGTTTTGAAACTGCAATACCTGTTGATAAATTAATTTCTTCCTGAATCTCAAGAGCCCGGTAATAATATGGCAATGCTTCACTGTATTTTTTCTTATCATTGTAAATTTCCCCAATATTATTTAGTGTATAGCTAAGACTGGTCTTGTCATCGAGTTCTTCCAACAGATTGAGATTCATAAAATAGTAGTTCAAAGCTTTTGAGTATTCTTTCATTTCATGATAATATGTGCCCAGATTATTGTAATTGGTGGCAATGTCACTTGTATTATTGATTTTATTATTAATAACATATGCTTTTTGAGTGTATTCTATTGCAACATCATAGTCATTAAATTCGGATGCAATAATTCCAAGATTATTATAGCAACCTGCAATACCGGCACTATCCCCGATTTCTTCTCTTATATCAAGGGCTTCGAGATAACGCTCCATTGCTGCGTTAAAGTTCGAAGTAATCCAATGAATATTCCCTGTTTTATTTAATGCGTCTGCTTCTCCTTTTTTATAATTTAGTTTTCTGCTTTCAAGAAGTGCACTGTCTGCATAATCTGCACTCTTTTTTAATGAGATTTCAAAATACAATTCAGATAATTCGATCATGTAATTGATTCTGGTAATATTATCTACAAGGGCTAATTGATTTTTGAGACTATCAATAACTTGTTCCTGAGCTTTTAAATGTTGTGAGAGAACACCTGCCTGCAGGATGATCAGTATTAGGAAAGTAATTGTTCTGTTTTTATGTGATGCTGCCATTTATTTATGGTTCTTCAGGATAATACGTAGTTATTTTGGACCATCTGATACCTATTCATTTTCTGGATGAACCTTATTTTTATAAAACTACTAAGTTGATAAATTATATACGAATATTGTCTGATATAGTTTTATTTTTTCCTTTCCCGTCTTACTTTTTCAACTTTACTGCTTACCTCATCTCTTTCAAACTTTGTAGTTATCATATCTCCCCTGGTTAAACCGGCTCCATTCCTGATTATTATTCCATTATGAAAAGTAAGGGAATATCCCCGTTTCAGAACCTGTTCCGGATCCATGTAATTGATGGTTTTTGAAGCAATTTGTAAGTAATGTTTTTTTTCAATGAAATACTTCCCGGAAAATGATTTTACGGA
>JAUXED010000178.1 GCA_030618105.1 Bacteroidota bacterium
GCCGGTTTGCCTGTTGCTCTTGCCTCAGATTATAATCCGGGTTCATCTCCTTCCGGGAATATGAAATTTATAATGTCACTTGGTTCGGTAAACCTTCGTATGCTGCCCGAAGAGGTGATCAATGCTGTTACACTAAACGGTGCTTATGCTATGGGTGTTGAAGATAAGCTGGGTACAATCACACGCGGTAAGGTTGCAAATGTGTTTATTACAAAAGAGATACCGGGATATGAATTTATGCCGTATGCATATGGAAGCGATCTGGTTGATACGGTTGTTTTGCAAGGGAGCATGCTCCCTTGTATCAGAGCATGATCCCCTTTGTATCAGAGCATGCTCCCTTTGTGTCAGAGCATGATCCATTGTGTCATAACATATAATATATTGTATAATAAAACTACAAGGCTATAATGAAACAAATCATCGAATGTGTTCCCAATTTCAGTGAAGGGAATGATATAAACATTATTAAACAGATAACTGATGAGATAGAATCGGTAGATGGGATAAGTTTGCTTGATGTTGACCCCGGGAAAGCTACCAACAGAACGGTTGTAACATTTGTAGGAGCTCCTGAAGAGGTTTCAGAAGCAGCATTCCGTGCTGTAAAAAAGGCATCGGAGCTGATAGATATGAGTAAGCACAGGGGTGAGCATCCGAGAATGGGAGCAACAGATGTTTGTCCGATGGTTCCTGTTTCAAATATTACTATGGAAGAAACAGTTGAATATGCGAGAAAACTGGCAGAGAGAATTGGTAACGATCTGCGTATTCCTGTTTACTGCTATGAAAATGCGGCATTAAAAGAAGATCGCCGGAATCTTGCTAATTGCAGAGCAGGTGAATATGAGGGTTTGGAGAAAAAGTTTACTGATCCTCAATGGAAACCGGACTTCGGACCGGCTGAGTTTAACAGTATGTCAGGCGCTACTGCTGTAGGTGCCAGGGATTTCCTGGTAGCATATAATATAAATCTTAATACAACATCGATTAGAAGGGCAAATAGTATAGCTTTTGATGTAAGGGAGAAAGGAAGGATAAAGCGGGATAACGGATCATTATCCGGAAAAGTGATTAATGATGAGAATGGTGAACCTGTGAGAGTGCCGGGGACTTTAAAATGTGTTAAGGCAATTGGCTGGTATATTGAAGAATTTGGGATTGCACAAATATCCATTAACCTTACCAATATTTCAATTACTCCTGTTCATATTGCATTTGATGAAGTTTGCAAAAAGGCTGATGCACGAGGTTTAAGAGTTACCGGATCTGAACTGGTCGGACTGATACCTCTTAATGCAATGCTTGACGCGGGCAGATATTTCCTGAAAAAACAAAACCGGTCACTTGGTGTTTCTGATAAAGAGCTTATAAAAATAGCAGTAAAATCAATGGGGCTTGATGAGCTTTATAAGTTCAAACCCGAAGAGAAGATAATTGAATATGTGATGGCAAAGAATGCTCCGGATAAGCTGATTGATATGAACCTGGAGGATTTTATGAATGAAACAGCTTCCGAATCACCTGCTCCGGGCGGTGGTTCTATTTCTGCTTATATGGGTTCATTAGGAATTGCCCTGGGAACAATGGTTGCAAACCTTTCCTCTCATAAACGTGGTTGGGACGATAGTTGGGAAGAGTTTTCACAATGGGCTGAAAAAGGGAAGATGATCCAAAATGAATTACTACACCTGGTAGATGAGGATACAACAGCTTTTAATAAAATAATGGATGCTTTCAGAAAACCGAATAAATCGAAAAATGAGAAGCAGGAACGGAAAGAGGCTATAGAGGAAGCTACAAAAAATGCGATAATGGTGCCCTTTAAAGTGATGGAAACGGCATTCGGGGCATTTGAGGTTCTGAAAGCAATGGCAGAAACAGGAAATCCAAACTCTGTTTCTGATGCAGGTGTTGGCACTCTGGCTATACGTTCATGTGTAATGGGTGCATTCCTGAATGTAAAGATCAATGCTTCAGGACTGGATGATAAGGAATTCGTGGAAACTATCCTGCAAAAAGGTAAAGAAATTGAGATAAAGACCAAAAAGTTTGAAAAAGAAATTCTAAATATTGTTGAAGAAAAACTGTAATAGAGCAGTGGAAGAAATAATTATATTTTTATAAGAATTTAATCGCCAAGTGCGCTAAGGATGCGCAAAGAACGCAAAGAAAAAAAATTATTTAAAAAAACTTTATTATTTAAATATCCTTAGCGACCTTTGCGATTCCTTTGCGACGACCTTTGCGTGAACTCTTTGCGAACTCTGCGGTTTGTTTTTCTTTTCTTCAACTCTTCGACCCTTTGACTTTTTGACCTTTCGACTTTTCATCACAAATACTGCAATATTCAACATAATCTGCATTTTTTTTGTCATTTATATATAAATGTATTAATTTTGATCTTGTCTAAGTTTTATTTAGTCTAAATTTATTTAATAACTTATTTATTAACCTAAAAATTTATCCTATGAAAAAACTATTAATTAGTTTTTCCTTGATTCTGTTTATATGCCTCCAGGTGGCATTAGCACAGACCAGGGAAATTACAGGTACAGTTACAGGTGCGGATGATGGAACTGCCATCCCGGGTGTTTCTGTAGTTGTGAGGGGTACCACAATTGGTACTATCACTGATACAGAAGGGTTTTATTCCCTCGATGTACCTGAAAGCGCAAGGATTTTGATGTTTACCTTTATTGGTATGAAAACCGTAGAGGAAACCATCGGAGACCGGAGCGTTATTGATATTGTCCTTGAAACAGATGTTCTGGGGCTTGAAGAAGTGGTTGTTACCAGTCTTGGTATCAC
>JAUXED010000088.1 GCA_030618105.1 Bacteroidota bacterium
GTCCTTTTGCAAAGGATCCCAGACCTCAACCACATCATGCCGCATATCTCCCCATCGTTGTGCTGTAAGAGTGCCAAGGCGGTTAAATGCCCACCATGCCGATCCCCGGTTGAATCCATTTGGTCTTCCTGGCACCTTGTAGGATGCGGGCATATCAGATACATTGCAATAGACAGGAATATAGATTGATGATGCTACATTATCCTGTGCCATCCATACTATTCCGCCAACCGGATCGGGCAACCAGTTGCGACACTGAATAATAGTTGCATACATTGTATACCAACGTGCAATGGTCCTTTCACCGCGCCAGTCCCAGCCACCATTTATCCTATGGAGTTTATTTGCATCATAGGGCATAAAAGGGTTAGCAAGCGGTGATATAACTGTTTTTCCATCCGCATCGGTAACTGTCATATTTTTTGTCATATCAAAAGGGGTATCTTCGAAATAATCTTTAAACAGTGACACTAATTTTTCAAGTGTTACGAGTTCATCCGGCTTAACTGAAAACGGATAATTTTCAGCCCTTGGATCAAGATTTAATGACGGAGCGACCAGATCGAAAACACGCCATTCTCTTCTGCGTGAAGCAAAAGAAGTACGGCTATCCGGAGCATAAGCATAGCAAAACCTGAATTCTCCATCTTCAGGATTCCACCAGCCATTTTCTTTAGCTATCTCTAAAATGTTATCCGATGCCATAAAGTGATCCGGATCATTAAGGTCAATTTCCTTTATCGTACTGGCATTGGCGTTTACCGAGATATGATCGTCCGGAACACGTTGTGCTATCCATATTGCCCCGACTTTTCCCTTTCCCGGACCCAGGATTTCTAAATGCCATACTTCCTCAGGGTCGGCAATTGTGAGGGCTTCACCTGAATCGTTCCATCCATATTTTGCGGTAAGATCACCTACCATTTTGATTGCCTCCCTGGCAGTTTTGCACCTTTCAACCATTAACCTGCAAAGGCGCTGGCAATCTATTAGTCCTGCATCAGACTGTAATTCGCTCCTTCCACCAAAAGTGGATTCCCCAATGCCAAGCTGATGTTCATTCATGCAGGGGTATGCGGTATTTATGTAAGCATAGGTATGCTTAATCTGTGGTATTTCACCAATTTTATCATGTCTGTACATCGGCATTGCACCGGAATCGTCAGAGACCCTCTTATACATAATTGAAACATTCCCGGGATCATGGTCTCTTGCAGCAACAATATCTATCCATGAACGGGTACGATGTGAATCATCTGTATGAGATGTAAATACAGATCCATCAGCAGAAGCAAGTTTTCCTATGGTAATGCTTGTACATCCGTCGGGGAAACCTCCCTCCCAGTCTGACTTATCCTGACCAATTGCCGGCTGGCTGGTAAATATTACAAGAATTATTACCTGGACTATTAAAATAAATTGTCTGATTTTCATTTTTAAAACTTTTTTTGTATTTTTATTAAAATTTAAGCGCAAAATAACAATTATTCGAATACTATTATCTTCAAATATCTGATTAAATAATATCTGATAATTATTATAATCAGTATCCCGATTTTAAGAACAGGAGTCAAATCAATCTTTTTTCAAACAAAGGATTATGGATAAATTAGCATATAAAAGGAAACTTATTGAAAAATGCCTGGAACAACAGGATAAAAATATACTTAATGCTAAAAGTGCAATGGATGATATACAGGAAAGTGCCATAGATTATGGCCAACCTCAGGAACATTACGATTCATATAAATCACAACTTCTCAGAAAAAGGGATGTATTTGCAAAACAATATGAACAGACAAAGATTGAACGTGAATTACTGAAAAAAATTGACATTAAAAAAGAATGTAAAACAGTGTGTTTCGGAGCTGTGGTAGTTACAGACGATCAGAAATTTATTATTTGCATAAGTTTAGGGAAAATAACCTTCAATAATGAAACTATTTTTGGTATTTCTTTAAAAGTGCCGCTTTACAAGGTAATGGAAGGATTAGAAAAAGGTAATACATTCGAATTTAACGGAAAAAAATATCAAATTAAAGATATTTACTAATGTCAATTTTCATTTTCCCTTTCTCCATCTCCAAACCCTGCTAATCCCATGAGATGTTCCGGTGGTATGGGCAGGAAAAACGCCCTGGCTTACTGCTCGTATATCTTCAATAGTATAAAAAGCTTTTGGGTTAAAATGGTTAATTCTCTCAGTAACAACAGGGACATCATGCCTTTTGATTATGGAATAAATCACATGTACTTTTTTGTCTTTTCCCATTGCGTCAATTTCTGTTATTCCAAACCCCATATCGCGCAGCGCTTTTATTAATTCTGAAGCATCTTTCTGGGTAATAATACGAATAACTATCAATCCCATTGCCAGTTTCTCCTCTACTTTCATTCCAACATAATTCCCAATGGCAAATCCACCTGCATAAGCAATATAACAAACAGGATTGCTTAAATTCTGCATTATCTTGCCAATAGCCATGACCCAGATAAGCACTTCAAAAAAACCCAAAACCGGAGCAAGCAACTTCTTGCCCTTTGAAACCATAATAATTCTCATTGTACCAACAGTGACATCGCATATTCTGGCTATAAAAATCAATAATGGTAAAAGAAAATAAACATAAAGATCTGTTCCGAAAAAATTAGTTTCCATTGATAAAACTTTATTAAAAAAAATTATTAAAAAAAACCTGAATCATTGTACAAAGTATTGTGTAGACATTTTTTAGGACGTGACAACTTCTTACTTCTTACTTCTTACTTCTTTTCTCACCGTTCTCTTCCTCCGGTCTATATAGTTTATTGCCAGGGAAATTACCAATGCAGTTAAATATAAATACAGAGTCAGTGAATCAACTATATCCTGATCAAAACTCATGCCGGTTATCCTGTCTGCCAGGTATTTAATATATGAATTTGGCAGGTTATTCACACCTAACTGTTCCAGTACACTAAAATGCCAGTCGGTTAAGGGACAATATCCCATACCATAGAACAAACCAAGACCTGCCCATGATGCACCTGTTAATAATAATAAATAAAGGTTTGCTCTGCGTGTTTTCTTCCATATCCAGCCAAAAAGATTAAAAATAACCAGGGAAGTATGAAAAATCATAAAGAATAGATCAAGAAACCGGTACATAACAATGCTTTTAGTACAAATCTAAACCTTATTAACAGAAAGGTAACTATTCAGTGTATTAAGTTTGAAATACCTAAAATGACTAAAGTGTTACGAGTTTCGGGTTACGAGTTACGAGTTCACGTCTTATTGCCTTTTACTCTTCTCATTTACTCATTTCTTCACAAAGACTGAATAAACAGAAGAGATGATCAGCCAGAGGGTAAGTAGCATAATAATAACAGAAAGAATAAACAACAATACTTCACTATGTTCAATAAAACTGACAATATTCAGTATCATTGACCAGACAGTAACAAATAGTACTGCTACCATTGGAAGAAAAGTGTAGAGAATATTCTTCCCTTTTTGATATAGATATACTGTAACTATCCCCAGAGCAAGTGCAGCCATTAACTGGTTAAGAGAACCAAACAACGGCCACAAAATAAGGGCTCCTTCAGCAGCCGGTTTAGTTAATGTCATAAGTAAAGCTGCAAGAACAACAATAAAAGTAGTTACATACCTGTTATCGAATGGCTTAATAACTTTACCCTTTTGTGATTTGAATATTTCCTGTAATGAAAGCCGTTGGATTCTTGTAGCTGAATCGAGTGTTGTGTTAGCAAAACTAACTATAAACACTGCAATTATTGATTTGCCCACAACTGCAGGCACACCATAGGAAGATAACAGATTAGCAGATCCGACAACAAAAGCCTCAAGCTTTGCACCAAGTCCTGATGCTGTTGACCATGACTGGTAATGATGATTAAAGGCATCGAGCCCGGTATATACAACTCCATCTTTTTCCAGTCCCATTCCCAGTCCTCCGGCAATTGCCATAAGCACCAGAACAGCCAGTATACTTTCCAATATCATACTTCCGTAGCCGATAAACAGAGTATCTTTTTCTTTATTTAACTGTTTTACTGTAGTCCCCGAGCTTGCAAGTGAATGAAACCCGGAAATTGCACCACAGGCAATAGTAATAAATAGCAGTGGCATCAAACCGGGGATATCAGTATCTGCAGCATATGCAGCAGGATTAATCGCAGGTGCTGTAATTACAGGATGTGCAACAATTAATCCGATAAACATAAGTGCCATGGCAACAAGAAGCTGATGAGAATTTATATAGTCGCGCGGTTGCAATAGTTTATGTACCGGAATTGTTGATGCAAAATAGACATATATAAACAGGATAAGAGTCCATGAGGTAACTGAAGAACCAAGTACAGGTGGTATTGTAATTGGCATAAAGGTACCCACGATCACACTAAGATACAGGAGGACAACAGCAATAATTGAGTAAACAAGATCATTTTTCCCTTTGTTAATTTCCCAGCCAAGCCAAACAGCAATAGGGATTTGCATCCATACCGGGAAGACTGATTCGGGATACATTACAAAAAGCAACCCGACTATCATTGCAAAAACCGATAAGACAATAAACAGCAGGAATTGCATAATGAACTGAAAAGCATAACGAGTTGCAGGGCTTATGATATCGCCTGTCAGGTCGCCAATTGTTTTACCCTGGTTTCTTGCCGAGATAACAAGAGTAGTGAAATCATGGACTGCTCCCATGAAAATTGATCCGAGAAATACCCAGATAAAAGCAGGTAACCATCCCCATATAATTCCGATAGCTGGTCCGACAATTGGACCCAGACCTGCAATTGTAGTGAAATGATGTCCAAAAAGAATATGCTTTTTTGTAGGTACAAAATCAACTCCATCATTCAACTCGTGCGATGGCATTTTATTTTTATTCGAAAGCCTGAATAATTTTTTTGCAATGAATTTACCATAGGAATTATAGGCAATAACATATCCTGCTACAGCTAAAAGAGAAAGAACTAATGAATTCATTTAATGAAGTTAATTAGAAAATTACTTCCAAAATTATTCAAAAAATTGATATTACATAGCCCGGTCTTCAAATTGCCGACTGCCGACTGAAGATTGCCGACTTAAAAATGCAAAGTATAATGAGATTAGCAATTTAAGGCGCTATAAACTTTAGGCACTAAACATCATCCAACGGGGCATCCGCAATAACATGAATGTTTAGAGACTTAGCTACAGTATCAACATTCAGTTCATAAGTAAATTTACCTTGTTGGAGAAGCACACGTACTGAATCATCACGAGGGAACTCATATGAGACAGAATCGATATACATATTAACCTGTTCCCTGGGATAAGCTTTTTCAAACCTTTTGTATTCTGTCTGCGCCCCTGGATTTACAGTACCATATTCATTATTTCCCCATGAAGTACTAACTATTACACTATCATAGGTAAGTGAGCTAACATTCCTTATACGGATATCAGTCGGGCCATCAGGTGTATATTCAGTTTTCTTACACGATGTCAGTACCATTGCAGTAAGAACTATTGATAGAAAGGCGATTTTATTCATGTGTCTTTTTTTTATGTTTCGTTATTCTAATAATTGTCAAATTTTCCTCGTCACTATAAAGACAATATTAAGACTTTATATTAAATAAAAAGGTTGCATGCTATTCGGGTATTATATTTTTTCAATTGATGAGCTGAGCAACCATCCTTTTGTTCCACTGCTCAATATTATCTCGGTCCATTCGTTTAGTTCATCAATAACAGTAACTTTTGTGCCTTCATGTAGTACAAATAATTTAGTCCCACTCATGTCGGGAGAACTTAAAACAGTAACCGAAGGACTGAAAACTATTGCTTTGTTATGATCTGTAACCAGTTTATTGCCAGACCGGGAGAAAGCAAAAGCACAAAGCCAGATCAGCATAAACAAAGCACCAAACCAGAACGCGGTCTTTCTTGACGAATAACTTTTTGCATATAAATAAGTAGAAAAGAGAACCAGGAAAATCACAAAAGCTATTATTGTAATAATTGCCCATGTATTTGAAGAAAACATGCGGACAATATTTCTATACCATCTCAAATAGAACACTTCAGGGAGTTCATCTATTTTGTCAACTACATAGGTCCGTGCAAGCTCAAGGTTGTAATTAATATCTTTGTCATGTGGTGCCAGAATTTTCGCTTTTTCATAATTCAATATAGCAGGAGCAATCTTATTTGATTTGAAATAGGCATTTCCCAGATTATAGTATATCAAAGCAGCTTCATAACCTGATTCTGTTAATTCTTCCCATGCCTGAACGGCATCCTCATAATTACCATCAGAATATAACTGATTGCCTTTTGTATTAAGGGACTCAATATCCTGAGAAGAACCTTGAAAAATGACTATTAAAGGCAGAATAAATATTAGTACTTTTTTTAGTTGCATGTCTGTTACGTGTTTCTTTTAAAATTGTTGAGTAAGTTAAGTAGTTAAGTAAGTTGAGTGGTTGCCTGCTTACATCTTACTACATACTTCCTACTTCTTACTCCTTACTTTTTACTACCTTATCTCTTGTTCAAGTTTACTAATTATCTTAATTGCCTTCCGGTATATATCTTCGAGCGACACAGATTCACCAGCCGGGGCATACTGTGCATACTCGCAGGTATCAACCAGTTCAACAAACTTGTCGAAAAGCTTTTTATCCACAGTTTTATTTTCGATTGATTGCCTGATATTTTCCTGTGATAGTTCAGACAAAGGGATACTTAGCTTATCACTCATATATCCCCGGAGTGCTTTTAACACTTCTTCGAAAAATCCTTTCGCATTGTTCGATCTCATCTCCCTGCCGGCTGATTTCAATCTTTTCTTTGCCTGTTTATTTGCTCTGCGATTGCGAAGGAGAATTACATTAGCATTTCTTTTTGCAAAATATCTGACTAAGACGAACACAAGCAGGAATAGTACAATTAAACCGGAATGAACAAGGAAAAACAATGTTGAGCCAAATAAAGTTTTACCTTTTTCTTTCACTTTAATTGGTCCGGTTTTTATAAAGCGTATATCCTTCCCAAGATAACGCACATCTTCTTTAGTAAAACCTGATACAATATTTCCGGGTTCCCCCTCCTCTCCTTCTGATACTTTAATTAAAAATTCACCTGAAGTAAGGTTTTTATATTTTTTGCTATCCGGGTCGAAAAAGGAATATTTTACCGGAGCTATCCTGTAATTTCCCGCATGCCTGGGAATAACCAGATACTCAAAGGTTTTTGACCCTGCAGTTCCCGATACACCGGCTTTCAGGTTTGTTGTAACCTTTGGGTCATAGGTCTCGAAATCAGGTGGAAAATCAACAACCGGGGCTTCGGCAAGCTTAAGATTACCAGTACCTTTCAAAGTAATTTTTAGAGTAACAGCATCATTTTCTTTAACACTTGATTTATCCAGATCAGCAATCATATTAACGGATCCTACCGTTCCGGAAAATGAGGAAGGCGCACCGGAAGGCAATGGTTTTATATTAATAGTAACTTCAGGACTTGATATAAATTTTTTTGTATTTCTAACCGAATTAAAACTAAAAAAATCGTCAAAAAAACTTTGTGGTGTTCTACGCACAGTTTGTTGAACCAGACATTCAACCTCGACAGGTTCAATAACAATATTTCCGCTGTGCTGCGGGAACAGCAAATATTTTTTTATTACCCCTGTTCCATAAATCTGCCCATCTATATTTTCCCTTTCCAATGACTTGAGTGGTGGAATTTCAATTTCCTGCATATAAAACCCATTGAAATCAGGAAGATCAACTTTTTCAAACCCTGACAAGTTAACACGTGAATAAATTTTTATTGTAGCAACAAGATGAGCCCCCTGATAAACATTACTCTTGTCTACTAATACTCTTACAAACAGGTCTTCATTGACAATATTAGCCAGACCCTGGTTATTTTGGCTCTGTGTAGCAGGAGTTCTTGTTTGTGGCTGAGGAGTTTTCCTTTTAATAACTTCAATCTGTAGCGAATTGGTTGAATACTGTTTCTTTTTTATCACAACAGTAGCCGGAGGAATCGTAAATTTTCCCTCACGGGTTGACTGGAGAATATATGTATAAGTGTAGCTAACATTACGGGTTACTTTACCATTAATTATCTGTGTACTTTGATTGTAAGAAGTACTGGGACCGGCAATAACATAGAAATTATCAAATTCAGGGGGATTGAATTCATCTCCTTTGGAATTGAGTGTATAGGTTAACCTGAACTGTTCGCCGACAGCCACCACTCCCGGAGCTGACACAGTAAATTTAATATCCTCAGAATAACCGGGGATAACCGTTAGTATAAATAGTATGTTAGCTAAAAAATATTTCATTGTGAAGCAATCTCCTCTTCCTATTTAATCATTTAATCATTTTCGCATTTACTCATTATAAATCACCAATCTTTTTCAGTTTTAACCTTTTGCATTTTTGCTTCGGCTTTTTTTACTTTTTCCTGTATCTCTTTTTCATCATTTGCAAGAGCATTAAGCAGTCTGTTTGCATCCTCTTTTGATATTTTTTGAGGTTGCGGTTGTTGCTGTTTTTGCTTATCCTGCTGCTGATCATTCTTTTTCTGCTCCTGATTTTCCTGTTCTTCCTTATCCTGTTCCTTTTTTTCCTGCTCTTTGTCCTGTTTCTGATCCTTATCCTTCTGTTGATTTTTCTCTTGTTGTTGTTTTTTCAACAGGTCTTTTGCATAAGCCAGATTATATTTTGTTTCCTGATCATCAGGATAGTATCGCAATGAATTTTTATATGCTGCAATACTATGTTCAATTTTCTGCGATTTCAAAAGAGAATTACCAAGATTATGGTAGGCTTTCGCCAGTTCTTTATCACTTTCAACCCGATTTGTCACCTCATCAAATTTAGTAGCAGCTTCATCGAATTTTTCCTGCTTATATAATGCATCACCAAGATTGAAGTTTGCATCAAAAAGATCAGCTTCTTTGTTTATTGCCTTTCTGTATGATACTTCAGACTCTTCATATTCATTTTTTTCAAAATTTCTATTGCCTTCACG